>NZ_JASATH010000133.1:0-22632 GCF_038440215.1 Inquilinus sp. OTU3971
CCCCCCCCCCCCCCCCCCCCCCCCCCCCCCCCCCCCCCCCCCCCACGACGGTCGTCACGACGATCGCCACGCTCCGGCCGGGCCGAAGACGGGCCGGCGGCGGCCTCGGCGGCCCGCTTGTCCTGGGCCATCGGGTCATGGGCGAGAATCTCGCCCTTGAACACCCAGACCTTGACGCCGCAGGTGCCGTAGGTGGTCTTCGCCGTCGCCGTGCCGTAGTCGACATCGGCGCGCAGCGTGTGCAGGGGCACGCGGCCCTCGCGGTACCACTCGGTACGGGCGATCTCGGCGCCGCCGAGGCGGCCGCCGCAGTTGATCCGGATGCCCTGGGCGCCCAGGCGCATCGCGTTCTGCACCGCGCGCTTCATGGCACGGCGGAACGCGACGCGGCGCTCCAGCTGGCTGGCGATGTTCTCGGCGACCAGCTTGGCGTCGATCTCCGGCTTGCGGATCTCGACGATGTTCAGGCTGACCTCGCTGCCGGCCATCTTCGCCAGCTCCTGACGGAGCTTCTCGATGTCGGCGCCCTTCTTGCCGATCACCACGCCCGGACGGGCGGTGTAGACCGTGACGCGCGCCTTCTTCGCCGGCCGCTCGATGACGATGCGGCTGATGCCCGCCTGGGCCAGACGCTTCTCGAGGAACTCGCGGATCTTGAGATCGGCGTGCAGCAGGCCGGCATAGTCCTTGGTCGCGAACCAGCGCGAATCCCAGGTCCGGTTGATGCCGACCCGCAGGCCGATCGGATTGACTTTCTGACCCATTACGCCGTCTCCCGCCGCTCGCGGACGATGACCGTGAGGTTCGACCAGAGCTTCTCGATGCGGGACGCACGACCGCGGGCGCGGGCATGGAACCGCTTCATGACGATCTGCCGCCCGACATAGGCCTCGGCCACGTAGAGCCGATCGACGTCCAGCTGATGATTGTTCTCGGCATTGGCGATCGCCGACTGCAGCACCTTCTTCACGTCGTCGGCGATGCGCCGGCGCGAGAAAGTGAGCTCGGCCAGCGCCTTGGCCGCATCCTTGCCTCGGATCGACTGAGCGACGAGGTTCAGCTTGCGGGGGCTGGTGCGCAGCGTCTTGGCGAACGCGCGCGCCTCATTCTCCGCAAGGCGAGGGGGGTTCTTCTCCTGTCCCATCGCTTACTTCCTCTTCGACTTCTTGTCCGACGCGTGGCCGTAGTACGTCCGCGTCGGCGAGAACTCGCCGAACTTGTGCCCGACCATGTTCTCGTTGACCACCACCGGCAGGAACTTCTGCCCGTTGTAGACACCGAAGGTCAGGCCGACGAACTGCGGCAGGATGGTCGAGCGACGCGACCAGATCTTGATGATCTCGTTCCGGCCCGACGAGCGCGACTTGTCTGCCTTCTTGAGCAGATAGCCGTCGACGAACGGGCCCTTCCAAACGGAGCGTGCCACCGTCGCTCTCCCTTACTTCTTGCGACGGCGGATAATGAGCTTATCCGTCGCCTTGTTGCTGCGGGTCTTGCGGCCCTTGGTCGGCTTGCCCCACGGGGTGACCGGATGACGGCCGCCCGAGGTGCGGCCTTCACCACCACCATGCGGATGGTCGACCGGGTTCATGGCGACGCCGCGGGTGACCGGCTTCTTGCCGAGCCAGCGGTTGCGGCCGGCCTTGCCGATCGAGACGTTCGACTGGTCCGGGTTCGAGACCGCGCCGACGGTGGCGAAGCACTCGCCGCGCACGATGCGCAGCTCGCCCGAGGCCAGCTTCAGCTGGGCATAGCCCATGTCGCGGCCGACGAGCTGGGCGTAGGTGCCGGCGGAGCGCGCCAGCTGGCCGCCCTTGCCGGCCTTCAGCTCGACATTGTGGACGATCGTGCCGACCGGCATGCTGCGCAGCGGCATGGCGTTGCCCGGCTTGATGTCGACCTTCTCGCCGGAGACGACCTTGTCGCCCGCAGCCAGGCGCTGCGGCGCCAGGATATAGGCCTGCTCGCCGTCCTCATAGGTGACGAGGGCGATGAAGGCGGTCCGGTTCGGATCGTACTCCAGACGCTCCACCGTGCCGACGACGCCAAGCTTGCGGCGCTTGAAGTCGATGATCCGGTAGGTGCGCTTGTGCCCGCCGCCCTGATGGAAGGCGGTGATGCGGCCGGTGTTGTTGCGGCCACCCTTCTTGGTCAGGCCTTCGGTCAGGGTCTTGACCGGCTTGCCCTTCCACAGGCCCGAGCGATCCACCTGGACCAGCTGGCGCAGGCCCGGGGTGATGGGATTGAATGTCTTCAAGGCCATCGGATCAAACCCCCGTGGTCACGTCGATCTGCTGCCCTTCGGCGAGCGTCACGACGGCCTTCTTCACATCCGAGCGCTTGCCCGGGAGACCCCGGAAACGCTTGGTCTTGCCCTTGGCGATCAGCGTGTTCACCGCGGTGACCTTGACGCCGAACACGCCCTCGACCGCGCTGCGGATCTCGGGCTTGGTGGCGTCGAGCGGCACCTTGAACACGACCTGGTTGTGGCCGGCGGCGAGCGTCGCCTTCTCGGTGATCACCGGCGCGCGGATGATGTCGTACATCCGCGGGGTGACGTTGGCCTCGGCCTTCTTCTTGCGAGAGCGGATCATTTCAGGCGGGCCTCGAGCTGCTCGACCGCCTGGCGCGACAACACGAGGGTGTCACGGCGCAGGATGTCGTAGACGTTGGCGCCCTGGCTGGGCAGAACGTCGATGAACGGCAGGTTCCGCGCGGCGAGGGCGAAGTTCGTGTCGATCTGCTCGCCGGCCAGGATCAGCGCGGAGTCGAGACCCAGCGCGGTCAGCTTGGCGGCGAGGCCCTTGGTCTTGTGGCTGTCGGCCACGACCGCATCGACCACGACCAGCTTGCCATCGGCCGCCTTGGAGGACAGCGCGTGGCGCAGGGCCAGCTTGCGGACCTTCTTCGGCAGGTCGTGCGCATGGCTGCGGACGACCGGCCCGAAGATCCGGGCGCCGCCGCGGAACTGCGGCGACCGCGTCGAACCCTGGCGGGCGTGACCCGTGCCCTTCTGCTTGTAGGGCTTCTTGGTCGTGCCGCTGATCTCGCTGATGCCCTTGGTCTTGTGGTTGCCGGAGCGGCGCTTGGCCAGCTGCCAGTTCACCATGCGGAAGAGCAGATCGGTGCGGACCTCGAGACCGAACACGGAATCGTCGAGATCGATCTCACCGGCGCTGGTGTTGTCGAACGTCTTGACGGCGATCTTCATCGCTTAACCCTCCTGACCGGCGGTGTCGGCCGCAGGAGCTTCAACAGCCCCGGCCTCGACAACAGCCGTCTCGGCGGCAGCCTTGCGGACCGCACCCGGGAACGGGACGTCCTTCGGCGCCGGCCGCTTGGCCGCGTCGCGGATCAGCACCCAGCCGCCCTCGGCACCCGGGACCGCACCCTTGACCATGATCAGGCCGCGCTCGACATCGGTGGTGACGACGGTGAGGTTCTGCACCGTCACCCGCTCGGCACCGAGATGGCCGGCCATCTTCTTGTTCTTGAAGACCTTGCCGGGGTCCTGCCGCTGGCCGGTCGAACCATGCGACCGGTGCGAGACGGACACGCCGTGCGAGGCGCGCAGGCCACCGAAGTTCCAGCGCTTCATGACGCCGGCGTAGCCCTTGCCGATCGAAGTGCCGGTGACGTCGACGACCTGGCCGGCCACGAAATGGTCGGCAGTCAGCTCGTCACCCACGGTCAGCAGCGCATCGGTGCTGACGCGGAACTCGACCAGCTTCTTCTTCGGCTCGACCTCGGCCTTGGCGTAGTGGCCGCGAACCGCCTTGGAGACGTTCTTGACCTTGGCCTTGCCGGCACCGAGCTGCACCGCGGTGTAGCCGTCGGTCTCCTCGGTCTTCACCGCGACGACCTGGACGCCGTCGAGCTTGAGGACCGTGACCGGGATGTGCTGGCCATCGGCGTCGAAAATTCGTGTCATGCCCAGCTTCTGGGCGATCAATCCGGAGCGCATCGTCACCGCCTCAGAGCTTGATCTCGACATCGACACCGGCCGCAAGGTCGAGCTTCATCAGAGCATCGACGGTCTGCGGCGTCGGGTCGACGATGTCGAGCAGACGCTTGTGGGTGCGGATCTCAAACTGCTCGCGCGACTTCTTGTCGACATGCGGCGAGCGGTTGACGGTGTAGCGCTCGATGTTCGTCGGCAGCGGGATCGGCCCGCGCACCCGAGCACCGGTCCGCTTCGCGGTGTTGACGATCTCGCTGGTCGACTGGTCGAGCACGCGATGATCGAACGCCTTGAGGCGGATACGGATGTTCTGACTGTCCATCGTTCTGTATCCGAGTGTTCTTGCCGAGAGGTGGAAAACCGGCTCATTCCGGCCCCCACGTCGCGAACAGTCCAAAAAAAAACTCACCCAAGCCGCGAGGGGGCTCGGGTGAGGCGCGTTTCATAACCGAGCCCGCCCCGAATGTCACGCCCGGAATGCCGGTTGTGACGCTTTCGTGATCGGGCCCGCCATGCGCGAAGCTCAGGGCTCGTCGCCCGTCGCCCCTCTCATCCCGGGCCGCCCTTTCCGTGCCGCCTTGCGGCGGGGAACGGAGGTACGGTCCTTGGTCCTTCACGGGCCGGGAGCCGAGGCCCCCGAACCCATGATCCTCAAGCCATCATCACTTGATGATGGAGGCGACGACGCCGGCGCCGACGGTGCGGCCGCCTTCGCGGATGGCGAAGCGCAGGCCCTCATCCATGGCGATCGGCGCGATCAGCGTGACCTTCATCGAGATGTTGTCGCCCGGCATCACCATCTCGGTGCCTTCCGGCAGCTCCACCACGCCGGTCACATCCGTCGTCCGGAAGTAGAACTGCGGACGGTAGTTGGTGAAGAACGGCGTGTGACGGCCGCCCTCTTCCTTCGTCAGGATGTACGCCTCGGCCTTGAACTCGGTGTGCGGCGTGATCGAGCCCGGCTTGGCCAGAACCTGGCCGCGCTCGACCTCCTCGCGCTTGGTGCCGCGCAGCAGCGCGCCGATATTGTCGCCCGCCTCGCCCTGATCGAGCAGCTTGCGGAACATCTCGACGCCGGTGCAGGTCGTCTTCACCGTCGGCTTCAGCCCGACGATCTCGATCTCCTCACCCACCTTCACCACGCCGCGCTCGACACGACCCGTCACCACCGTGCCGCGGCCCGAGATCGAGAACACGTCCTCGATCGGCATCAGGAACGGCTTGTCCTTCGGACGCTCCGGCTGCGGGATGTACGCGTCCACCTTCGCCATCAGCTCCAGGATCGCGTCGTGCCCCAGCTTCTTCTCGCCGTCCTCCAGCGCCACCAGCGCCGAGCCCGGCACGATCGGAATGTCGTCGCCAGGGAAGTCGTAGCTCGACAGCAGCTCGCGGACCTCGAGCTCCACCAGCTCCAGGAGCTCCGGATCGTCGACCATGTCGACCTTGTTCAGGAACACCACCAGCGCCGGAACGCCGACCTGACGCGCCAGCAGGATGTGCTCCCGGGTCTGCGGCATCGGCCCGTCCGCCGCCGACACCACCAGGATCGCACCGTCCATCTGCGCCGCGCCCGTGATCATGTTCTTCACGTAGTCGGCGTGGCCCGGGCAGTCCACATGCGCGTAGTGACGGTTCGCCGTCTCATACTCCACATGTGCCGTCGAGATCGTGATCCCGCGCGCCTTCTCTTCCGGCGCCTTGTCGATCTGGTCGTACGCCGTGAACGTCGCCCCGCCCGTCTCCGCCAACACCTTCGTGATCGCCGCCGTCAGCGACGTCTTCCCATGGTCCACGTGACCAATCGTCCCGATGTTGCAGTGCGGCTTCGTCCGCTCAAACTTCGCCTTCGCCATTCTCTCTCTCCGTTCTTCTTAAGCGCGCATCAAGCCAGCTTGGCGCGGACTTCGTCGGCGATCGCCTGGGGCACTTGCTCGTAGTGATCGAAGTGCATCGAATACTGGGCGCGGCCCTGAGACATCGACCGCAGGGTGTTGACGTAGCCGAACATGTTGGCCAGCGGCACCATCGCCGCGATGACCTGGGCGTTGCCGCGGCTGTCCATGCCCTGAATCTGGCCGCGACGGCTGTTCAGGTCGCCGATGACATCGCCCATGTAGTCCTCGGGCGTCACCACCTCGACCTTCATGATCGGCTCGAGCAGCGCCGGACGAGCCTTCGGAATGCCCTCGCGGAACGCCGCGCGGGAGGCGATTTCGAACGCCAGCACCGAGGAGTCGACGTCGTGGTAGGCGCCGTCGATCAGGGTCGCCTTGAAGTCGATCACCGGGAAGCCGGCGATCACACCGGTGTCCTTGGCCGAGTTCAGGCCCTTCTCGACGCCCGGGATGTATTCCCGAGGCACGGTGCCGCCGATGACCGAGCTTTCGAACTGGTAGCCGGACCCGGCCGGCAGCGGCTCGAACACCAGCTTGACCCGCGCGAACTGACCGGAACCGCCGGTTTGCTTCTTGTGGGTGTAGTCGATCTCGGCCCGCTGGGTGATGGTCTCGCGATAGGCCACCTGCGGCGCGCCGACATTGGCGTCGACCTTGAACTCGCGCTTCATGCGGTCGACCAGGATCTCGAGATGGAGCTCGCCCATCCCCTTGATCACGGTCTGGCCGCTCTCAGGATCCACGGCGACGCGGAAGGACGGATCCTCCTGCGCCAGGCGCTGCAGCGCGGTCGACATCTTCTCCTGGTCGGCCTTCGACTTCGGCTCGACCGCGACCTCGATGACCGGCTCCGGGAACTCCATGCGCTCAAGCACGATCGGCTTGGCCGGATCGCACAGCGTGTCGCCCGTCGTGGTGTTCTTGAGGCCGACCAGCGCGACGATGTCGCCGGCGCTGGCCTCCTTGATCTCCTCGCGGTTGTTCGCATGCATCAGCAGCATGCGGCCCACCCGCTCCTTCTGGCTCTTGACCGAGTTCTGGACGTAGGACCCGGCGAGGAGCGTGCCCGAATAGATGCGGGCAAAGGTCAGCGAACCGACGAACGGGTCGGTCATGATCTTGAAGGCGAGAGCCGAGAACGGCGCCTCGTCATTGGTCGGCCGGGTATCGACCTCGTCCGAATCGATCTTGTGGCCCTGGACCTCGGCGACGTCGAGCGGCGACGGCAGGAAGTCGACCACGGCGTCAAGCAGGGTCTGCACGCCCTTGTTCTTGAAGGCGGAGCCGCAGAGCACCGGCACGAACTTGAACGCCAGCGTGCCCTTGCGGATGCAGGAGCGCAGCTGGTCCGGAGTCGGCTCGGTGCCCTCGAGATAGGCCTCCATCACCGTGTCGTCCATCTCGACCGCGGTGTCGAGCAGGGTCTGGCGCAGCTCGGCTGCCTTCTCCTGCAGGTCGGCCGGGATCTCGGCGAAGTGGAAGCTGGCACCGAGGCTGTCGTCCTCCCAGATCACCGCCCGGTTCTCGACCAGGTCGACGATGCCGGCATAGTCGCTCTCGACGCCGATCGGCATGTTCAGCACCAGGGGCACCGCGCCCAGCCGGTCCTTGATCATGTCGACGCAGCGATAGAAGTTCGCGCCGATCCGATCCATCTTGTTGACGAAGCAGATCCGCGGAACCTTGTACTTGTCGGCCTGGCGCCAGACGGTCTCGGACTGCGGCTCGACGCCCGCCACCGAATCGAACACCGTCACCGCACCATCGAGCACGCGCAGGGACCGCTCGACCTCGATGGTGAAGTCGACGTGGCCCGGCGTGTCGATGATGTTGACGCGATAGTCGCGCCAGAAAGCGGTGGTCGCAGCCGAGGTGATGGTGATGCCGCGCTCCTGCTCCTGCTCCATCCAGTCCATCGTCGCCGTGCCTTCATGCACTTCGCCGATCTTGTACGACTTTCCGGTGTAGTAGAGGATTCGCTCGGTCGTGGTCGTCTTACCGGCATCGATGTGCGCCATGATGCCGATGTTGCGGTATTTCTCGATCGCGTGGCTACGCGGCATGATCAGTCTCTCGGGCCGGAGGCTGGGTTACCAGCGGTAGTGCGAGAACGCCTTGTTGGCGTCCGCCATCTTGTGCGTGTCTTCGCGCTTCTTCACCGCGGCGCCGCGCTGGTTGGCGGCGTCCATCAGCTCGTTCGAGAGGCGGTCGACCATGGTGGTCTCGGAGCGCTTGCGCGCGGCCGCGATCAGCCAGCGGATGGCCAGGGCCTGGCCACGCTCGGCGCGAACTTCGACCGGCACCTGGTAGGTGGCGCCGCCGACCCGGCGGGAGCGGACCTCGACATGCGGCCGCACATTGGCGAGCGCCTCGTGGAAGGCCACGATCGGGTCGGCCTTGGTGCGGCTCTGCAGCTTGTCGAGGGCGTCGTAGACGATCGTCTCGGTGGTCGACTTCTTGCCGTCGTACATGAGGTTGTTCATGAACTTCGACAGGATGACATCGCCGAATTTCGGGTCCGGCAGGATTTCACGCTTCTCGGCGCGATGGCGACGGGACATATGTGACCTCCTTACTTCGGACGCTTCGCGCCGTACTTCGACCGGCGCTGGCGACGATCCTTGACACCCTGCGTATCGAGCGTGCCGCGAATGATGTGGTAGCGCACGCCCGGCAAATCCTTGACGCGGCCGCCGCGGATCATGACGACCGAGTGCTCCTGCAGGTTGTGGCCCTCACCCGGAATGTAGCTGGTGACCTCGAACCCGTTGGTGAGGCGCACGCGCGCCACCTTACGAAGCGCCGAGTTCGGCTTCTTCGGGGTCGTGGTGTAGACACGGGTGCAAACGCCACGCTTCTGCGGGCAGGCCTGGAGAGCCGGCACCTTGTTGCGCGCCCGCTGCGGCTGGCGCGGCTTACGGATCAACTGATTGATCGTCGGCATATCTGCCCTTCTTGGTTCTTCGACAAAAACGGCCCGGCAAAGCGGCCCACCCGTCCGGGTCCCACTGTCCTGACACCCATTCCGAGAGAAGGATGACGCAAACGATACAGGACCCCGAGGCGCCCACGCCTGCGGGGCCAACCGGAGTCCTTCGCTTGTCGCGGCCGCATCCCAGATGCATCCGCGGTCGTCTGTCTCTGCGGAAAGCGCGTCTAACCCGTCGCAAAACGGGTTACAGCCGGCTCCCGGAAAAGCGCGCGGACTATACGGATGCACCTATGCCCCGTCAAGCCGCATCGATCGCCTCCGGAACGATCAGGCGCCGCCCTGCCCCGGCAGCGAAACCGAGCCCAGCTTGTCGGGGTTGCGGGTCCAGAACACGCCCGTGATGCCCTCGGGCCCGACGGCGAGGTCGATGGTGCCCACCAGCTGGTCGCCGTCCATCACCACATAGCCCTGCTGGCCGTTGATCCAGCGCGGCAGATAGGTGAATTCGCGGCCGAACTTGCGCCAGACGCCGTGCAGGAACTGGGCCACCCGCTCGCTGCCCTCGATCACGTTCATCGCCGCCCGCACCTTGCCGCCGCCGTCGCTGTAGAGCCGGGCGTCCCGGGTCAGCAGCGCGGTCAGCTGCGCCAGGTCGCCGGAGCGCAGCGCGTCGTGGAAGGCGGTCAGCATCGCCTCGTGCTGCGGCTGCGGCACCGGCTCGGCGGCGAGGCCGCTGCCCTCCAGCTTGCGCCGGGCGCGGCTGACCAGCTGCCGGGTGGCGGCATCGCTGCGGTCGAGCGCCGCCGCCACGGCGGCGTGCTCCAGGCCGAAGACGTGCTGCAGCAGATAGGCGGCGCGCTCGACCGGGGTCAGCTTCTCCAGCAGCAGCAGGAAGGCGGTGGTCAGCGTCTCGCTGCGCTCCAGCTCCTCCGCGGCGGAAGGGGCGGTCTCGCTCACCAGCGGCTCCGGCAGCCAGGGGCCGACATAGGTCTCGCGCCGGTGCCGGGCCGAGCGGAGCTGGTCGATGCACAGCCGGGTGCAGGCGGTGACCAGCCAGGCCCGGGCGTTGTCGATGGCGCCGCGGTCGGCCGCCTGCCAGCGCAGCCAGGTCTCCTGCACCGCGTCCTCGGCATCGGCGCGCGAGCCGAGCATGCGGTAGGCCAGGCCCCACAGGACCCTGCGGCTGGCTTCGAAATCCGCGGCGTCGGAGCGGGCATGGGCGTGATCCATCTGCGTCTCGGGGGCGAAGGGCGACACGGACAAGACGGAACAGCCTCCTGGGATGTGACGTTGGGACCGGCCCAGCTTACACCCTGGCGGCCAGATGGCGGGCGCGAACCTCGTCGAGCCCGGCGACGATGCTGCGGGCGTCGAATCGGGCCCGGGCCCGGGCGGGCCCCTCGAGCTGCAGCCGGCGGCGCAGCGCCGGGTCGCCGATCAGGGCCTCGGCCGCCACCTGGATGGCCTCGGCCGTCACCTTCGGCAGGGTGACCGCGGTGTCGCCGGTGATCTCGCGCAGGCCGCCGGTGCCGGAGCAGATCAGCGCGGCGCCCCAGGTCAGCGCCTCCAGCGCGGTGCGGCCGAACGGCTCCTCATAGACCGAGGGCACCGAGGCGATGGCCGCTCTGCGGACCCAGCCCATGACCTCGTCATGCGGCATGAAGGGCAGGAACTGCGCCCGGTCGCCGGCCTCGGCCAGGGTGGCCTTGACCTGCTCGACGAAGGCCGGGTCGCGGCCGCGGCCGATCATCACCGCACGCCAGTCCGGATGCGCCGCCAGCACCGGCTTCATCGCCCGGGCGAATTCCAGGGGCCCCTTGTCCGGGATCACCCGCCCGACCTGGATGATGATGTTCTCCTTGGCCTCCGGCGGCGGCGCCGGCGTGTCCATGTCGAGGCCGTTATAGACCACGTCGAGCGTGCCCTTGAACCAGGGCGCGTGCGCCTGGAAATGTCGGCGCAGCGCCTCGGACACGAAGACGAAGCCGGCGAAGCGCGACACGGCGGCGCGGTAGTGCAGCCGCCACAACAGCCCCTTGTGGAAGCGGATGAAGTTGTGCCGGAAGTACAGGAGCGGCACCCGCGGCAGCGCCCGGGCCAGGGCCGAGGCGGTCACCCGGTGGGCATGGACCTCGATCAGCGACGGGTTCAGCGCCGCGATCTGCGGCAGCGCCCGCTTCATCCAGCGGCGGTGCGGCTCCCCCTCCTGCAGCGGGATCGGATGGAAGCGGATGCCGGGGAACGGCTCGCCCGCATCCTGCCCGACCACGACGATATCCTGCGCGTAGCGGCTGAAGGTGACGGTGTCGCGCGCATAGAGATCGACCGGGCTGGCGCCGACGGCGCCGAACTTCATCTTGCGCGGCAGGACGATGACGATGGAACCCATGGATACCTCCGGGCGCCTTTATGGCGATCCATGACGCCTGATACCAGGGTTCTCCTGGCCTGCGACCGCGCTGCGAGTTGATCGCAGCCGGCCCCGGGCCTATTCTCCGCCCCGAGATCGCGTGGCCGGCCGAGGGGTCGGGCCGCGCTGCAGGAGAACGGTGTGATGCTTCGCTACGATGTGCTCGAACAGGCGGCGGTGGACCGGACGCCGTTCCCGCATGTGATTTCCGGGGATGTACTGCCGGAGGCGCGCCGCGCCGAGCTGGAGAAGGACTTTCCCGACATCCCGATCACCGGCTTCGTGCCGCCGGACGAGTACCCGGCCGGCGCCGCGTTCAAGGAGCTGGTGTCGGACGTCACCAGCCGGGAATTCGCCACCATGCTCGGCGCCAAGTTCGGCCTCGACCTGGCGTCGAAGCCGACCCTGGTGACGGTGCGGAAATGGTCCGAGGCGGCGGCCGGGCGGCCGCACACCGACGGGGCGGACAAGATCGTCACCGCGCTGGTCTATCTGAACCAGGAATGGGCGTCGAACGAGGGCTGCCTGCGCATCCTGACCAGCCAGGACATCAACGGCCCGGATGCCCGGGAAGTGGCGCCGACCTTCGGCAACTTCCTGGCCTTCCAGCGCTCCGACCACTCCTGGCACGGCCACCTGCCGTTCAAGGGCGAACGCCGGGTGCTGCAGATCGCCTGGTGCGTCAACGAGGAGGCGATCGCCCGCAAGCGCAAGCGCCACGGCCAGTCCAGCTTCTTGAAGAAGCTGTTCTCCTTCGGCAAGAAGCATTGAGCGAAGCGGCCTGAACCCCATATCGCATCAGGGCACAGGCCGGCGGCCGGCCCCTCCGACCGAAGGGACACGGCCATGCATCCGATCCGCACCCTTGTCGTCGCCGGCTTCATCCTGACTGGCTGCATTGCCGCGGCACCGCCCGAGGCCGCGCCCGACCCGGCAGTGGCGGCGAAGCTGCGGCAGCTGTCCGGCGGCAACGCCTGCAGCGATCGGATCGCCGGGGCGCTGACCGCGGCCGGGATCGCCGCCGACCGGATCACCGACTACGACCTGGCGCCGGCGGCGACGAGCGGGCGGCGCAGTGGGGGGACGCGGCGAAACCTGCAGCGCCAAGCCTGGCTCAAGATGGCCGGCGGCGGCAGCGTCGTGGTGCAGTTCGAGCCCTCGTCCTGCCGCATCGCCCTCGTTTACGCCCGCGACGGCGCAGTGCTGCCGAGGGCCAGCTGAGGCCCGCGGCCCTCAGTCCTCTTTGTCGCTGCTGCCGATGATGCGCCCAGTCGAATCGTAGTGGATCGTCCGGTTGCCCTGTTGGCGGTCATAGCCGAGCGTGCGGCCGACGGAATCGTGGCGGACGACGCGGGAGCTGTCCTGCCGGTCATACCCCGTCATCCGACCTGCGGAGTCGTAGTGGACAGTGCGCTTACCGTCCTGGCGCTCGCATCCGATCAGGCGGCCTGTCGAATCATACTCGACCTGCCGCGGCGCCGACGCGGTCCCGGCCGTGAGGGCCCCCGAGAGCGCCATAAGCACGCCGAGCCCCAGGATCCATCGCTTCCGCATTCGCCCCTCCCGCACCGCCCGATCCCAGCCCGGCAGCTTCAACGGCTATCGCCGATTTGCGGCAATTCCGTGGTCCCGGCGGCAGACGCTCCAGCAGCGGCACTGCCTCCGCCGGGTCGGGCATGGCGGCGATCTCCTGCGCCATGCGCTCAGCCGCCGACCGATAGGCCGGATCGGCCAGCACCGCCCGCGTGGCCTCGCGCACCGCCTCTGGCGAGCAGCCGACCGGGTCGAGCACCCGGGCGACGCCAAGCGCGGCGCAGCGTTCGGCGTTCGCCGGCTGGTCCGCCCCGATCGGCAGCAGGACCATCGGCACGCCATGCGCCAGCGCCCCGATCACGCCACCCGGCCGGCGAAGCCGTCGCGCACCGCCCGGTCCTCGCGCGCCGCGTCGAAGGCGAGCAGCGGCGTCCGGACCGGGGCCAGGCGCAGCGTCTCCCCGCCGGTGGCGAAGGCGGCGAAGCCGGCGGCCTTGACCGCTTCGGTCATCGCCGGCTGGCCGGCGAAGGCGACGTCGTGCCCGGCCGCCCGCACCGCCACGGCGAGCGGCACCAGCGGCAGGAAATGCCCGCTGCCGCCGGCAAAGCTGAACAGGACGCGCATGGCACTCCCCGCCCTTCTCTGTCATTGCCGGGCCTGACCCGGCAATCCAGTGGGTTTCGACAGACTCTGGATTCCCCGGGACGAGCCCGGGCATGACAGCAAGGGAGGAGATATGGCTTCGGCACGGAGCTGGCGCTACGGTCGCTGACCGAGTTGGAGCATCAAGCTATGCACCAGACCATCGAGCAGGCATGCCGCGACCTGGGGGTCGAGGCGCCGGGACGGATCGGGCCTCAGCTGGGGCCGGAGGATCTGAAACGCCTGTTTCGGGCCGCGCCTGTCGGCGTCCACCTCTGGATCACGGACGTCTTCCACCTGGTGATCGAGCGGATCCCGCCGGAGCTGTGCTTCCGGTTCTGGAAATCCGAGGTCCAGTCCCGGCTGATGGAGGATGGGTTCTTCATGCGGGAGCTCTGGCCCGAGCGCTATGCCTATCTCGCCCAGCAATGGACATCGCCGTACCGGGAGCCGCTGGTCGAGCTGACGCGCTGCGATTAGGCCACCCGCCTCCGGGCAAAGACCCCCCTCCGGCAGGACCGGAGGGGGTTTGGTTCGGAGCCAGCCCCGGATCAGGCGGCAGCTTCGCCCGACGGCAGGGCCGGCTCGCCGTCCTGCTCCTCGTGCTGCAACCGGGCCACGCGGTCGCGCTCGCCGGCGATCTGCCGCAGGCGGTTGACCACCGAGCCGGTGCCCGCCGGGATCAGGCGGCCGACGATGACGTTCTCCTTGAGGCCGGCCAGGTCGTCGACCTTGCCGGAGACCGCCGCCTCGGTGAGGACGCGGGTGGTCTCCTGGAACGAGGCCGCCGAAATGAACGACTTGGTCTGCAGCGAGGCCTTGGTGATGCCCTGGAGCACCGAGACGCCCTTGGCCGGCCGCAGGTTCTCGCGGATCGTCTTCTCGTTCTCTTCCTCGAAGTCCTCGCGGTCGATCTGGTCGCCGATCAGCAGGGTGGTGTCGCCCACCTCCGTGATCTCGACCTTCTGCAGCATCTGGCGGACGATCACCTCGATGTGCTTGTCGTTGATCTTCACGCCCTGCAGCCGGTAGACGTCCTGGATCTCATTGACCAGGTAGTCCGCCAGCGCCTCGACCCCGAGCACCGACAGGATGTCGTGCGGCACCGGGTTGCCGTCCAGCAGCTGGTCGCCCTTGAGGACGTAGTCGCCTTCCTGCACCGAGATGTGCTTGCCCTTCGGAATGAGGTATTCGCGCTCGTCGCCCGACTCCTCGTTCCGCACGACGATGCGCCGCTTGGTCTTGTAGTCCTTGCCGAACTCGACCCGGCCATCGAGGTCCGAGATGATGGCGTAGTCCTTCGGCTTGCGGGCCTCGAACAGCTCGGCGACACGCGGCAGACCACCGGTGATGTCACGCGTCTTCGAGCCTTCGCGCGGGATACGGGCCATGACGTCGCCGGCCTGCACCTGCGCGCCGTTCTCGACCTGCAGGATGGCGTCGACCGAGAGGAAGTAGCGCGCCTCCAGGCCGTTCGGCAGGCGGATGACCTCGCCCTTCTCGTCGCGCAGGACGATGCGGGGCTTCAGCTGGTCGCCGCGCGGCTGCTGCCGCCAGTCGACCACCACCTTGGCCGAGATGCCGGTCTGCTCGTCGACGACCTCGCGCATCGAGACGCCTTCGACCAGGTCCATATAGGTCGCCGTGCCCGCCTTCTCGGTGATGATCGGCATGGTGTACGGATCCCACTCGGCCATCTTGCGGCCGCGCTCGATCTTCTCGCCGTCATCGACCAGCAGCTTGGCGCCGTAGGGCAGACGGTGGCGCGCCTTTTCGCGGCCCTGCCCGTCGACGAGCTGCAGCTCGCAGTTCCGGCTCATCACCACCAGGACGCCCTGGCCGTTCTTCACCACGTTGCGGTTCTTGATCTGGACCTTGGCGTCGAACGCCGCCTCGATCGCCGACGCCTCGGCACCGCGCTGGGCCGCGCCGCCGATGTGGAAGGTCCGCATCGTCAGCTGGGTGCCCGGCTCGCCGATCGACTGCGCCGCGATGACGCCGACGGCCTCGCCGATGTTCACCGTGGTGCCGCGGGCCAGGTCGCGGCCGTAGCACTTGCCGCAGATGCCGCCCTTGGTCTCGCAGGTCAGGGCCGACCGGATCAGCACCCGGTCGATGCCGGCCACCTCGACCGCCTCGACCAGCGCCTCGTCGATCAGCTCGCCCTGCTGGACCACGACCTCGCCGGTCAGCGGATGCAGCACCGCTTCGCCGGCGCAGCGGCCGAGGATGCGCTCACCCAGCGGCACGATCACCTCGCCGCCGTCGATCACGGCGCCGGTGGTGATGCCGTTCTTGGTGCCGCAATCCTCCTCGATCACCACGCAATCCTGGGCGACGTCGACCAGGCGGCGGGTGAGGTAGCCGGAGTTGGCGGTCTTCAAGGCGGTGTCGGCCAGGCCCTTGCGGGCGCCGTGCGTCGAGTTGAAGTACTCGAGAACGGTCAGGCCTTCCTTGAAGTTCGAGATGATCGGCGTCTCGATGATCGACCCGTCCGGCTTCGCCATCAGGCCGCGCATGCCGGCGAGCTGCCGGATCTGCGCCGCCGAACCGCGGGCGCCGGAATGGGCCATCATGTAGACCGAGTTCACCTGCCGGGTCGGGTCGGTGAGCGTGGCCTGGATCTCGGCCATCATCTCACGCGCCACCTCGTCGGTGGTGTTCGACCACACGTCGACCACCTTGTTGTACTTCTCGCCGCGGGTGATCAGGCCGTCGAGATACTGGTTCTCGTACTCCTTCACCAGCTGCGTCGCCTTGGCGATCAGCTCTTCCTTCGCCTTCGGGATGACCATGTCATCCTTGCCGAAGGAGATGCCGGCGCGGCAGGCATGGGCGAAGCCCAGGCCCATCAGCCGGTCGCAGAAGATCACCGTCTCCTTCTGGCCGCAGTGGCGGTAGACGATGTCGATGACGTTGGTGACGTCCTTCTTCGTCAGCAGCCGGTTGACTTGGCTGAACGGCACCGCCGGGTGCCGCGGCAGGATCTCGGACAGCAGCATCCGGCCCGGCGTGGTGGTGACGCGCTGGATGATCTCCTGGCCGGTCTCGTCGACCGTCTTGAACCGGGTCTTGATCCGGCTGTGCATGCCGATCACGCCGGCCGCCATCGCCTGCTCCATCTCGCCGATCGAGGCGAAACGGGGGATCTGGTGAGCCGTCAGCTTGCCCGACTTCAGCTTCTCGAACACCGCCTTGATGTCGGTGGCGTCGACCACGTCCGCCGGCTTGGCCGGGTTCTGCAGGATGATGTCGTCGTTGGTGATCGCGGAGGTCAGCGCCTCGATCCCGTCGATCGACAGCGCCGGGCCGAGCTTGTCGTTGCGCTCCATCGACAGGTAGTAGATGCCGAGGACGATGTCCTGCGACGGCACGATGATCGGCTTGCCGTTGGCCGGGCTGAGGATGTTGTTGGTCGACATCATCAGCACGCGGGCCTCGAGCTGGGCCTCGAGCGCGAGCGGCACGTGCACGGCCATCTGATCGCCGTCGAAATCGGCGTTGAAGGCGGTGCAGACCAGCGGGTGCAGCTGGATCGCCTTGCCCTCGATCAGGGTCGGCTCGAACGCCTGGATGCCCAGGCGGTGCAGCGTCGGGGCGCGGTTCAGCAGGACCGGGTGCTCGCGGATGACCTCCTCGAGGATGTCCCAGACCTCCGGCCGCTCCTTCTCCACCATCCGCTTCGCGGCCTTGATGGTGGACGCCATGCCGTACAGTTCAAGCTTGTGGTAGATGAACGGCTTGAACAGCTCGAGCGCCATCTTCTTCGGCAGGCCGCACTGGTGGAGCTTCAGCTCCGGCCCGACGACGATGACCGAACGGCCCGAATAGTCGACGCGCTTGCCGAGCAGGTTCTGGCGGAACCGGCCCTGCTTGCCCTTCAGCATGTCGCTGATCGACTTCAGCGGGCGCTTGTTGGCGCCGGTGATGACACGGCCGCGGCGGCCGTTGTCGAACAGCGCGTCGACCGCCTCCTGCAGCATGCGCTTCTCGTTGCGCACGATGATGTCGGGCGCGCGCAGCTCGATCAGCCGCTTCAGGCGGTTGTTGCGGTTGATGACGCGGCGATACAGGTCATTCAGGTCGGACGTGGCGAAGCGGCCGCCGTCCAGGGGGACGAGCGGGCGCAGCTCCGGCGGGATCACCGGAACGACGTCGAGCACCATCCACTCCGGATGCGAGCCGGATTCGAGGAAGGCGTCGATCAGCTTCAGCCGCTTGACCAGCTTCTTGCGCTTGGCCTCGGAGCCGGTCTCGCGCAGCTCCTCGCGGACCTGCACCCGCTGCTCCTCGAGGTCCATGCCCGAGAGCATGCCCTTGAGGGCCTCGGCGCCGATCTTGGCGGTGAAGGCGTCCTCGCCGTACTCGTCCTGGGCGCGAAGATACTCGTCCTCGGTGAGGAGCTGGTTCTTCTTCAGCGCGGTCAGCCCGGGCTCGACCACCACGAAGCTCTCGAAGTACAGGACCTTCTCGAGATCCTTCAGCGTCATGTCGACCATCAGGCCGATGCGCGACGGCAGCGACTTCAGGAACCAGATATGCGCCACCGGCGAGGCCAGCTCGATATGGCCCATGCGCTCGCGCCGGACCTTCGACAGCGTGACCTCGACGCCGCATTTCTCGCAGATGATGCCGCGATACTTCATGCGCTTGTACTTGCCGCACAAGCACTCGTAATCCTTGATCGGACCGAAGATCCGGGCGCAGAACAGGCCGTCCCGCTCCGGCTTGAAGGTCCGGTAGTTGATCGTCTCGGGCTTCTTGATCTCGCCATAGGACCAGGAGCGGATGCGCTCCGGGCTGGCGATCTGGATCTTGATCTGGTCGAAGCTCTGCGGCGTCGAGACCTGGCCGACGAGATTCATCAACTCGTTCATGTACCTGCTCCCCCGGGGGTAGGGACGGACGTATAGGGTTCAACGACGGCCGATCCTGTCGGACCGGCCGCCGGAAACGGATCAGAAGCTGCGCTGCTCGAGCTCGACATTGAGGCCCAGCGACCGCAGCTCCTTCATCAGAACGTTGAAGGATTCGGGGATGCCGGCCTCGAAGTTGTCGTCGCCGCGGACGATCGCCTCGTAGACCTTGGTGCGGCCGGACACGTCGTCCGACTTCACCGTCAGCATCTCCTGCAGCGTGTACGCCGCGCCGTACGCCTCGAGCGCCCACACCTCCATTTCGCCGAAGCGCTGGCCGCCGAACTGGGCCTTGCCGCCCAGCGGCTGCTGGGTGACCAGGCTGTACGGGCCGATCGACCGGGCGTGGATCTTGTCGTCCACCAGGTGATGCAGCTTCAGCATGTAGATGTAGCCGACGGTCACCTTGCGGGCGAACTGCTCGCCGGTGCGGCCGTCCTGCAGCGTGACCTGGCCCGAGGAGGCCAGGCCGGCCTTCTCCAGCATGTGGACGATGTCGTCCTCGCGGGCGCCGTCGAACACCGGCGTCGCCATCGGCACGCCCTTGCGCAGGTTGCCGGCCATCTCGACCATCTCGTCCGTGGACATGTCCTGGATGTCCTCGTCGTACTGGCCGGTGCCGTAGACGTCCTGCAGCTTGCCCTGCAGCGCCTTCACCGACTTGCCGGTGTCCTCGCCGCGCCGGGCCTGGGCCTGGTACTGGTCGACGATCTCGCCGATCTGGCGGCCGATGCCGGCCGCGGCCCAGCCGAGATGGGTCTCCAGGATCTGGCCGACATTCATGCGGCTGGGCACGCCGAGCGGGTTCAGCACCAGGTCGACATGGGTGCCGTCCTCGAGATACGGCATGTCCTCGATCGGCATGATCTTGGACACCACGCCCTTGTTGCCGTGCCGGCCGGCCATCTTGTCGCCGGGCTGCAGCTTGCGCTTCACCGCGACGAAGATCTTGACCATCTTCATCACGCCGGGCGGCAGCTCGTCACCGCGCTGCAGCTTCTCGACCTTGTTGTCGAACCGGGCCTCGAGCGCCTTCACCTGGTCGTCGAAGTGACGGCCCATGGCCTCGATATCGGCCATGCGCGCCTCGTCGGCGATGGTGATCTGGCGCCACTGGCCGCGGCTGAAGTCCTTCAGCTGCGCCTCGGCGATCTCGCCGCCGGTGGCGAAGCCCTTCGGACCGGAGACCGAGGTCTGCCCGAGCAGCAGCTCCTTCAGCCGGGCGAAGAAGCTGCGCTCCAGGATCGCGCGCTCGCTGTCGCGGTCCTTGGCCAGCCGCTCGATCTCGGCCCGCTCGATCGCCAGGGCGCGCTCGTCCTTGTCGACGCCGCGGCGCGAGAACACCCGCACCTCGACGATCGTGCCGGTGACGCCCGGCGGCAGGCGCAGCGAGGTGTCGCGGACGTCGGACGCCTTCTCGCCGAAGATGGCGCGGAGCAGCTTCTCCTCCGGCGTCATCGGGCTCTCGCCCTTCGGCGTGACCTTGCCGACCAGGATGTCGCCCGGCTTCACCTCGGCGCCGATGTAGACGATGCCCGCCTCGTCGAGATGGCGCAGCGCCTCTTCACCGACATTCGGGATGTCGCGGGTGATCTCCTCCTGGCCGAGCTTGGTGTCGCGCGCCATCACCTCGAATTCCTCGATGTGGATCGAGGTGAAGACGTCGTCCTTGACGATGCGCTCGGAGATGAGGATCGAGTCCTCGAAGTTGTAGCCGTTCCAGGGCATGAACGCGACGAGCACGTTGCGGCCGAGCGCGAGCTCGCCGAGCTCGGTCGACGGGCCGTCGGCGATGATGTCGCCCTTGGCCACGCGGTCGCCGACCTTCACCAGCGGCCGCTGGGTGATGCAGGTGCTCTGATTCGAGCGCTGGAACTTCAGCAGGTTGTAGATGTCGACGGTCGAGACCGCGCCTTCGGTGTCGGTCACCCGCACCACGACGCGGGTGGCGTCGACCGTGTCGATCACGCCGGCGCGGCGGGCGACGATGGTGACGCCCGAGTCACGGGCGACCGTGCCCTCCATGCCGGTGCCGACCAGCGGCGCGTCGGCGCGCACCAGCGGCACCGCCTGGCGCTGCATGTTCGAGCCCATCAGCGCGCGGTTGGCGTCGTCGTTCTCGAGGAACGGGATCAGTGCCGCGGCCACCGAGACGATCTGCTTCGGCGAGACGTCGACCAGGTCGATCGATTCCGGCTTCGACATGATGTAGTCGCCGCCCTGCCGGCACGACACCAGGTCGCCGACGAAGCGGCCCTCGCCGTCCAGCTCGGCATTCGCCTGGGCGATGGTGTAGCGGCTCTCCTCCATCGCCGAGAGGTAGATGACCTCGTTGCTGACGCGGCCGTCGACCATGCGGCGATACGGGCTCTCGATGAAGCCGTACTTGTTCACCCGGGCGTAGGTGGCGAGCGAGTTGATCAGGCCGATGTTCGGGCCTTCCGGCGTCTCGATCGGGCAGATCCGGCCGTAATGGGTCGGGTGCACGTCGCGCACCTCGAAGCCGGCACGCTCGCGGGTCAGACCGCCCGGCCCGAGGGCCGAGAGGCGCCGCTTGTGCGTGATCTCGGACAGCGGGTTGGTCTGGTCCATGAACTGGCTGAGCTGCGAGGAGCCGAAGAACTCCCGCACCGCCGCCGCCGCCGGCTTCGCGTTGATCAGGTCGTGCGGCATGATCGTGTCGATATCGACGGACGACATGCGCTCGCGGATCGCGCGCTCCATGCGCAGCAGGCCGACGCGGTACTGGTTCTCCATCAGCTCGCCGACCGAGCGGACGCGGCGGTTGCCGAGGTTGTCGATGTCGTCGATCTCGCCGCGGCCGTCCTTCAGCTCGACCAGGATCTTGAGGATCTCGAGGATGTCGGTCTTGCGCAGGACGCGGAGCTGGTCGTCGGTCTCGAAGCCCAGGCGCGCGTTCATCTTCACCCGGCCGACGGCCGAGAGGTCGTAGCGCTCCTGGTCGAAGAACAGGCCGTTGAACAGCGCCTCGGCGCTCTCCAGCGTCGGCGGCTCGCCCGGGCGCATGACCCGGTAGATGTCGATCAGCGCGTCCTCGCGGCTGGCGTTGCGGTCGATCGCCAGGGTGCTGCGCAGATACG
The DNA here is from genome assembly GCF_038440215.1 of Inquilinus sp. OTU3971. NCBI lineage: Bacteria > Pseudomonadati > Pseudomonadota > Alphaproteobacteria > Rhodospirillales > Rhodospirillaceae > Inquilinus > Inquilinus sp. OTU3971. The sequence continues at coordinate 21,391 of NZ_JASATH010000133.1, forward strand.
GGCCGACATTGACATGGTCGATGGCGAGCACGGTCAGGGTGTCGAAGCCCTTCTCCTCGAACAGGTCGAGGACGGCCTGGGTGACCTCGTCGCCGGCCTCGAAGAAGACCTCGCCGGTCTGCTCGTCGATCACGTCGCCGGCCAGGTAGCGGCCGGCCAGGTCCTCGGCCGGGACCAGGATCTCGGTGACGCCCTGCTCGACCAGCTTCTTGATGACGCGCGGCGTCATCTTGGTGTCGGTCTGGGCCACCACCTCGCCCGAGGCGGCGTCGACCAGGTCGGCCGTCAGCTTGACGCCCTTCAGGCGCTCGCCGTCGAAGGCAGTCTTCCAGCCGTCCTTGGCGCGCGTATAGGCGACGCTGTCGTAGAAGAAGCCGAGGATCTCCTCCCGGCTCATGCCCTGCGCCTCATAGGGCTGCAGGCCGCGGCCTTCCTTCGCCCGCGCCTGGCGCAGCGCGGCGGTCTCGGCCGAATCCAGCGCCATCAGCAGCGTCGTGGTCGGCAGCTTGCGGCGGCGGTCGATGCGGACATAGAGGTGGTCCTTGGCGTCGAACTCGAAGTCGAGCCAGGAGCCGCGATAGGGGATGACACGGGCGGCGAACAGGTACTTGCCCGAGGAATGGGTCTTGCCGCGGTCGTGGTCGAAGAACACGCCCGGGCTGCGGTGCATCTGCGAGACGATGACGCGCTCGGTGCCGTTGATGATGAAGGTGCCGTTCGCCGTCATGAGCGGCATGTCGCCCATGTAGACGTCCTGCTCCTTGATGTCGCGGATCGAGCGCAGGCCCGTATCCTCCTCGACATCGAACACGGTCAGGCGCAGCGTCACCTTGAGCGGCGCGGCGAAGGTCATGCCCCGCTGCTGGCACTCCTCGACGTCGTATTTCGGCTCCTCGAGCTCGTAGGAAACAAAATCGAGCTCGGCGCGTTCAGAGAAGTCCTTGATCGGGAACACCGACCGGAACACCTCCTGCAGGCCGACCACGGCCCGGGCCGCCGGCTTCACGTTCATCTGCAGGAACTGATCGTAGGAGCTGCGCTGCACCTCGATCAGGTTTGGCATTTGGGCGACCTCGGGGATCCGCCCGAAACTCTTGCGGACGCGCTTACGGCCGGTGAAGGTCTGAGCCATGTGAGCCCCTCGTTTCCAACAAATGCCGAACAGGTACGGAACACAAACGCCCGTTCGCGGGGGGGGCCCGGGGGGGGGGCGGGGCCCGGCGCCAAACCCAAAAAAACCCC
>NZ_JASATH010000134.1:0-22616 GCF_038440215.1 Inquilinus sp. OTU3971
CTAGCCGGGGGTGGGCGCCCCCCCGCCCCCCCCCACGATCTGCTGGGACCCGCACGAGGTCGGCAACGTCGCCGGCCTGGCCGGAGTGCGCTGGGCGGTCGAGGCCGGGCAGGGGCTGCCGCTGCGGATCCTCACGCTCGCCCCGTCCTGCGTGCCCTCGGCGCCGGGGCTGGAGGTGGCGGGCGCCGAGTTCGGCGGCGGCGAGATGGCGGAGATGCTGCGCTGGCCGGAGATCGCCGGCGTCGCCGAGGTGATGAACATGCGCGGCGTACTCGACCGCAGCGAGCCGATGCAGAGCGTGGTCGCCGCCGGCCTCGCCAGCGGCAAGCTGGTCTGCGGCCATGCGCGGGGGCTGGAGGGGGCCTCGCTGCAGGGCTTCGCCGCCGCCGGCATCCAGTCGGACCACGAGATCACCTCGGGCGACGACCTGCTGGCCAAGCTGCGCGCCGGCTTCGCGGTCGAGCTGCGCGGGTCGCACGACTATGTCCTGCCCGGCGCGGTCCAGGCGCTGGCGACGCTGCCGCATCTGCCGCAGACCCTGACGATCTGCACCGACGACATCTTCCCGGATGATCTGGTCGCCGTCGGCGGCGTCGTCGACGTGCTGCGGCGGCTGATCCGCTATGGCATACAGCCGGTCGACGCGATCCGGGCGGCGACGCTGAACGCGGCGATGCGGCTCGGCCGCCGCGACCTCGGCCTGGTCGCGCCCGGCCGCCGCGCCGATCTGATCGTGCTCGACGGTCTGGAGACGCTGGGGGTCGAGCGGGTCTTCGCCTCGGGCCGCGAGGTCGCGGCGGAGGGACGCCTGACCGCGGGGCCGCTCGGCCACCCGGCCGACGCCTTCCACGACAGCGTGAAGGTGGGGCCGCTGACGGCGGACGACTTCGTCCTGCGCCTGCCGGGCGACGGCACCGCCGTGGTCAACTCGATCTTCCGGCCGCGCTTCACCGAATGGCGCGACCTCGCGATCGAGGTGAAGGACGGCGCGGTGGTGCTGCCGGACGACAGGATCCTGATGGCGGTGATCCACCGCCACGGCCGGCGGCCGGCGGTGCCGCAGATCGGCATCCTGGACGATTGGGGTCACTGGCGCGGCGCGCTGGCGACCACGATCTCGCATGACAGCCACAACCTGACCGTGTTCGGCCGCGACCCGGCCGACATGGCGGCGGCGGCCAATGCGGTGATCGCGGCCGGCGGCGGCATGGCGGTGGCCGAAGGCGGCGCCGTCACCGCGCTGGTGGCGCTGCCGGTCTGCGGCCTGCTGTCGGACGCGCCGGCGGCGGAGGTGGCCGCGGATTTCGCCGCGGTGAAGGCGGCGGCGGACCGCATCGTCGACTGGCAGCCGCCCTACCGCACCTTCAAGGCGGTGGTGGGCGCCAGCCTAGCCTGCAACCCCGGGCCGCATGTCACCGATCTCGGCCTGACCGACGGCACCACCGGCGAAATCCGCCCGCTCGCGGTTGCGGGCTGAGCCGTGAGAACATCTTGCGGATCAGGCGTCTCTATATCGGAGCGTATCGACGACGACTTCGAATGCAGGCAAGTTCTGGCGTCGGCTTGGGTAATATATATAGTATCCCTCAAAGCTCGGCGACCAATCGTCGAGCAATAGGATCAAACGGCCGTCAGCGACCTGCTCCACGACAAGGCTTTCGGGTACATAAGCGATCCCGTAGCCGTTCAGGGCCGCGTCGACCATGGGGTAGGAACTGTTGAAGGTGAACTGCCCTTCCACCCTGACCCGAAGGTCCTTACCGTCCTTGGCAAATTCCCATGCGTAGAGGCCTCCCGCCGTAGCCTGGCGCATGTTGATGCAATCGTGTCCGATCAGATCTTGCGGATGGTCCGGCACGGGATGGGCCGCAAGGTATCGGGGTGAAGCGACGGCGACCATGCGCCAGTCCGGCCCGACCCGGACCGCGATCATGTCCTTCTCGACGCTCTCCCCCAGCCGGATGCCGGCATCGAAGCCGTCCTCGACGATGTTGCGGAGCCCGTTGTCGATGCTCAGCTCGAGCTTGATGTCCGGATAGGCGCTCAGGACGGGCCGCAGCTTTGGCCACACGACGCTTTCGAGTGCATGATCCGACAGGGTTATCCTGACGGTCCCGGCGGGCTTATCGCGAAACTCCATCAGCGCGGCGATTTCCGCCTCGATCTCCGCGACGCGCGGCGCCAGCGATTGCCGCAACCGCTCTCCTGCCTCGGTCGGCGCAACATTCCGCGTTGTCCGCGTCAGGAGCCTGATGCCCATCCGCGATTCCAGGCCCTTTATGGTGTGGCTGAGCGTCGACTGCGCAATGCCGAGCTTTGCGGCCGCTCTGGTGAAGCTGCGCTCTTCAGCGACGGCCAGGAACCACAGCAGATTGTTGAAGTCTTCCCTGGCCATGGCGCTCCTCGCAATCGGCAACAGGGATTTATGGTCAGTGTCGATAAATGCAAGCGAATTATGGCCACTAATCCGTGAGATCCCCCGCTGCTATCTTCAGGCCCTTACGCAAGCCGGCAGCCCGCTCACATCGGTCTCGGCGGAGCGGTTCCGAGGAGAGACCAATGCAGCTGACCATCAACGGCTCCAAGCACCATGTAGACGCCGAGCCGGATACTCCGCTGCTTTGGGTGCTGCGCGATGAACTGGGGATGACCGGCACCAAATACGGGTGCGGGCTGGCCCAGTGCGGCGCGTGCACGGTCCTCGTTGACGGGCAGGCCACACGGTCTTGTGTCACGCCGGTGGAGAGTGTCGCGGGCGCGTCGATCATGACGATCGAGGCCGTCACCGAAGATCCGGTGGGCCGGAAGGTCGTGGAGGCGTGGGTCTCCCACCAGGTGCCGCAATGCGGCTACTGCCAGTCCGGCCAGATCATGGCGGCGACGGCGCTGCTGAAGCAGAACCCGCAGCCGACCGGGGACGACATTGCGGGCGCGATGGTCAATCTCTGCCGGTGCGGTACCTACAACGCGATCGCGGCGGCCGTCCGGCAAGCTGCCGGCGCCTGATAAGGGGGATGCAATGAACGACATGACCCCCATGGCCGCCGACGCCATGACGCGGCACGAGGCCAAGCCGCTGAACCTGTCCCGCCGCGGCTTGCTCGGAGCCTCGCTCGGCGCGCTCGTGCTCGGCGTGACGCTGCCGGCCGGCCGCGTCAGGGCGCAGGCCGCCGCGTCCGTCACGCCCGGAACGCGGGTTCGCGCCTTTCTGGAAATCCGGCCCGACGGCACCGTGCTGTTCCGCAGCGCCTTCATCGAGGGCGGGCAAGGCATCTTCACCGCCATGGCGCAGATCGTCGGTGAAGAGCTGGATGTCGATCCCGCGCAGTTCGTGGTGGAAGGCGCCCCTCCCGGTCCCGATTACCTGCTGACTGGCGGCGGCCGCTTCACCGGCGGCAGCATGTCGGTGCGCATGAGCTACGAGACGATGCGCAGGCTTGGCGCCTCGGCCCGCCGGATGCTGCTGCAGGCTGCGGCAGCCCGGCTCGGCGTGCCGGGGTCCGAGCTGTCGACCGAACCGGGCCGTGCCGTGCATGCCGCGTCCGGACGGGCGATCCCTTACGGGGAGATCGCGGATGCGGCCGCCGAGCTGCCCGTGCCGGACGATGTCGTGCTGCGCTCCCCCGGCGACTTCCGCTGGATCGGCAAGCCGGTGGCGAGGCTGGATGTCCGCGACAAGTCGACCGGCAAGGCACGCTATTCGATCGACCTTACGATCGACGGCATGCTGCACGCGGCCGTCCAGCATAGCCCGCGCCTCGGCGGCGAGCCGGGCGCGCTGGCGAATGAGGCGGAGGTTCGCGGCATGCCCGGCGTCCACTCCGTTCATAGGCTGCCCGGCGCCGTCGCGGTGCTGGCCAGCAGCTGGTGGCGGGCGCGCCGCGCCGTCGAAGCGCTGCAGGTGACCTGGACCGATCCCGCGTCCGGAACCGCGCACGCCATGCCGGCGGATTTCTCCTCCCAGGCTCACATGGCGATGCTGAAGGCGACGCCCGGAGACGGTGTCGCCTTCGAGACCGCTGGCGATGCGGCGGGCGCGCTCCGCGGTGCCCGGCGCGTCGTCGAGGCGACCTACGACGCGCCTTATCTGGTGCATGGGCAGCTGGAGCCGCCCTCCGCGCTCGCACGCTGGAACGAGGACGGCACGCTGGAGCTGTGGATTCCCAACCAGGCGCCGGAGATGTTCCAGGCCGATGCCGCGAAGCTGGCGGGGATCGCGCCGGAGAAGGTCATCATCCATTCACAGATTCTCGGCGGCTTCTTCGGGCGGCATTTCCTCTATCCGACGGCCAATCCGTACCCGCAGGCCATCCTGCTGGCGAAGGCGGCGGGCCGGCCCGTCAAGCTGATCTGGAGCCGGGAAGAGGAATTTTTGCGCGACACGCTGAGGCCGATGGGGGCCGTGCGCTTCCGAGCGGGGCTCGATGCCGACGGTCTGCCGGTCGCGCTGGACGCCGTGGCGGTGGGAGAAGGCCCGACGGGCCGCTGGTTCGGACGCCAGCCGGACAAGGTCGACAGCTCCGCGGTCGAAGGCATCGCCGGAAAAGTCTATTCGATCCCCAACCGACGCGTGGGCCAGGTCCATGTCGACGATCCGGCGATCATCGGCTTCTGGCGCTCGGTCGGCCATTCGATGAACGACTTCTTCTACGAGACGTTCTTCGACGAGATGGCCGATGCGGGCCGGCAGGACCCCTATGAACTGCGCCGGCGCCTTCTCGCGGACAGCCCCCGGCACAAGACGCTGATCGAGGCCGTGGCCGATCTGTCGGGTGGATGGCGGCGTGGGCCGTTTACGGCGGAGGACGGCACGCGCCGCGCGCGCGGCGTCGCCATGGCTTCCCCCTTCGGCAGCGAGGTCGCGACGATCGCCGAGGTCTCGCTGCGACAGGGTGAGGTCGTCGTTCATGACGTCTGGGTGGCGATCGACCCGGGCAGCATCGTCAACCCGGCCATCATCGAAGCGCAGGTCAACTCGGCCGTTGCTCTCGGCCTGTCGTCGGCCCTGCTCGAGGAAGTCGTCTATGTCGACGGCATGCCGCAGGCGCGGAACTACGACGGCTATCCGATCCTGACGCCGGATCGCATGCCCCGCGTGCATGTGCGGATCGTGGAGAGCGGCGCACCGATGGGCGGCATCGGCGAGCCGGGATTGCCGGGCGTTCCCCCCGCGGTTGTGAATGCCGTCTCGGTCCTGTGCGGACGGCGTATCCGGACCCTGCCGCTATCCAAGATCGATTTCGAAGGAGTCGAAGGTTGAGAAGGTTCGTCATGGCGATGCTGGCGTCGGCCCTGACCGGATGGGCCGGCACTGCTTCGGCTCAGGAGGCGGACGCGGGGCAGAGACTGTTTCAGCAGCGCTGCGGCGCCTGCCACCAGGTCGCGACGCCGCGCAACGGCGTCGGTCCCAATCTGCAGGGGGTGATCGGCCGGGCGGCCGGCAGCGTTCAGGGCTTCAACTACTCGCCCGCCCTCAGGGATTCCGGCATCACCTGGGATGCGGGGACGCTGGAGATCTTCCTGGCCAATCCGGCCGCGATGGTCCGCGGCACCCGCATGACGCAGCGCTTCAACAACGCCGATGAGCGACGCGCCATCATCGGCTTCCTGAGCGCCCGGTAGGAGAGCCGAGCCAGACCGGGTCGCCACCGCATCTCCGGCCGCCCGGACTTATGCTCCAGGTCGATAGATCCAAGCGAATTACGGCGACTAATCCTGGCGGTCCCCTACCGCTACATCTGGCTGCGAGCGGGGCCGAGACCCTTCGGCGGCTACACGCCGGAGAAAGGCGCATCATGCAATCAACCTATGACGAGACGTTGGCAAGGCCGCGCGCAGCCTGGGGCGCGGTGGCGTCCTTGGCGTTCTGCGTCGCGGCCCTCATCGCGTCCGAGTTCATGCCGGTGAGCCTCCTGACGCCGATCGCGAACGACCTTGGGCTCGCCGAGGGACAGGCCGGGCAGTCGATCTCGATCTCGGGCCTCTTCGCCGTGGTCACCAGCCTGTTCATCGCGGGGCTGACCCGCCGCATCGACCGCAAGATCGTCCTGTCGTCGTTCTCCGTGCTGCTGATCGCCTCCGGGACGATCGTGACCTTCGCCCCGGATTACTCGATCCTGATGCTCGGCCGTGCGCTTCTGGGCGTCGCGATCGGCGGGTTCTGGTCGATGTCCACCGCGATCGTCATGCGGCTGCTGCCGGAGGACGCTGTGCCCCGGGGCCTTGCGATGCTCAACGCCGGCAATGCCGTCGCGGCGACGATCTCAGCCCCGCTCGGGAGCTTTCTGGGCGGCACCATCGGCTGGCGGGGCGCCTTCTTCCTGGTGGTGCCGCTCACCCTGATGGCGCTGATCTGGCAGTGGATGAGCATGCCGTCGCTGCCGCCGCGGCGGCGGGCCGGCCGGGAGAATGTCTTCCGGCTTCTGCGGCGCCCGCAGGTCGCCCTGGGCATGACGTCGATCCTCCTGCTGTTCATGGGGCAGTTCGCGCTGTTCACCTATCTCCGGCCGTTCCTCGAATCCGTCTCCGGCTATTCGGTTTCGGCGCTGTCGCTGGTCCTGTTGCTGATGGGGCTGGCGGGTGTCGCAGGCACTTGGTGCGTCGGCCGATTGCTCGGCACGCGCCTCTATCCGATCGTCATCGCGATTCCCCTGGTAATGGCCGGGATCGCGGTCCTGCTGATCGCCATGGGCTCCATGCCGTTGCCGACCGCGCTCCTGCTGATCGCGTGGGGGTTCTTCGGCACCGCCGCGCCCGTGGGTTGGGGGACCTGGCTGAGCCGCGTCCTGCGCAACGACGCCGAGGCCGGCGGCGGCCTGCAGGTCGCCGTCATCCAGCTTGCCATCACGATCGGCGCTGCGGCCGGCGGCCTGCTGTTCGACTGGACGGGCTGGTGGAGCTCTTTCGCATTCGCGGCAGTCCTGCTGCTGGGATCGTCGCTGGCCGCGGCCGCGGCGTGGTTCGAATGGGAGCTCTCACATGAAGCTTAAATCCCGATCGCTCGGGCGCCGAGCCCTTCTCGGGGCCGCTCTCGTCGGAGCCGCCATGCCGCGCGCGGCACTGGCCCAAACCGCGCCGCGCGACAAGGCTGATCTGGGAGGAACCAGGATGAAGATACGGATTGCCTTCAACGGCCGCGACTTCACAGCCACCCTCGACGACACGCCGTCGGCCCGCGACCTCGCGTCCATGCTGCCGCTCGACCTCACCATCGAGGATTACTCGACCAACGAGAAGATCGCCTATCTGCCGCGGAAGCTCACCGAGGACGGCAGCGGACCGTTCACCAACGAGGCCCCGGGCGACCTCTGCACCTACGCCCCGTGGGGCAACCTGGCGTTCTTCTACGCCGGTTACCGCTATTCGAAGGGGTTGATCCGGCTCGGCCGCCTGGACGGCGGCATCGAGCCGCTGCTGGTCCGCGGCAAATTCCCGCTCCGCGTCGAGCTGCTTTCCTGACCTCGCGGCAGGGGGGACGGATCCGTCACCGCCTGCCGATGGTCGAGGACAGTGCAGCGCGGACGATCTGCCAGGCGGCCTCGACCAGCCCGGCGGTGACCCGGCCGGCGGCCGGGGCGTCGCCGCGGCGGATGGCGTCGATCATCTGCTGGTTGGCCTCGATCGCGATCGCGGTCATCTCCGCCGACACGCCATAGGCCAGGTGCCGGTAGCGCAGCGCCGGCCTCTGCACGATGGCCAGCAGGCGCTGCAGCACGGCGTTGCCCGAGGCCTCGTGCAGCGCCTCGGTCAGGGCGACATTGGCGTCGAAACAGCGCTCGACGTCGCCGGCCTCCAGCGCCGACCGCATCGCCGCGAGGGCGACCGACAGCTCGCCGGCGACCGCGACCGGATTGGCCGACCGGGCCGCGCCCTCCGCCGCCAGCGCCTCCAGCTTGACCCGGCAGGAATAGATCTGGTCGAGATCGGCCAGCGACATCGGCGCCACCCGCACGCCCTGGCGCGGCCGGCGGATCACCAGCCCGGTGCCCTCCAGCAGCCGCAGCGCCTCGCGCACCGGCGATCGGCTGATGCCGTAGCGCTCGCACAGCTCCTCCTCCACCAGCTTGGCGCCGGGGGCCAGCTCGCGCAGGATGATCTTGCGCTCGAGGAAGGCGAGCACCGTCTGCGACAGCACCGGCCGGCGCGGGGCGCCGCTGGCTTCATCCGGAATGGCGGTCTCCATGGTCGCGGGTCAGAACCTCTGGATCTTGAGGCCGAGCACCTTCTCGGTCACCACCACGACCAGCAGCGTCATGACGATGCTGATGGTGGAGACGGCCGCGGCCTCCGGCGTGAAGTTCAGGCGAAGATAATCGAACAGCTGGATCGGCAGGGTCGAGGTTCCGACGTCCTTCAGCAGGAACGAGATCGCGAACGTATCGAAGGAGATGATGAAGGCGAACAGGCAGCCGCCGATCAGCCCCGGCTTGATCAGCGGCAGGGTGATGCGGACGAACACCCGCCACGGCCGGGCGCCGAGGCTGCGCGCCGCCAGCTCCCACGACCGGTCGAAGCCCTGCAGCGAGGCCGAGACGTTCATGAACACGAAGGGCAGGGTGATCAGCACGTGGCCGGTGACCAGCGCCACCAGGTTCCGCGTGCCGATGCCGATCGCGTAGAAGAAGAACAGCAGCGCGATCGCCGTCAGCACCTCGGGCAGCAGCAGCGGCGCCAGCACGGCGATGCGGATCGTCTCCTTCGCCCGGCCGGCATGGCGGGCGTGGTACAGCGCGGCGGCGGTGCCGATGACCGCGGAGACGACGGTGGCGATCATGGCGACCTGCAGCGAGGTCCAGATCGCGGTGACGAACACCTCGTTGCCGAAGAACGCCTCGTACCAGCGCAGCGACAGGCCCTGGGGCGGGAAGGCCAGGAAGGCTCCGGCGCTGAAGGAGGCGCCGACGACGACCAGGATCGGCGCCAGCAGGAAGGCATAGACCAGGCCGCAGAAGATCGGGAAGAGGATCGGACGTCGTTGCTTCATGCCGCCCACCGCATGCGCGTGGCCCGGGCGAACAGGATGACGCAGAGCCCGCCGGCGATGCTGAGCATCAGCGCCAGCGCCGAGCCCAACGGCCATTGGAACGCGTCGGTCAGCGTGTCGACCACGGTCAGGGTCATGGTCTTCACGCGCATGCCGCCGATCAGCACCGGGGTGACATAGGCGCTGAGCGCCAGCACGAAGACCAGGATGCAGCCCGACTGGATCCCGGGCAGGGCCAGCGGCAGGACGATGCGCCGGAACGCCACCCGTCTGGTGGCGCCGAGCGACCGACCCGCCGCCTCCAGCGCCGGGTCGATGGTCTGCAGCGCGGCCATGACCGGCAGGATCATGAAGGGCAGGAAGACATGGGTCAGGGCGATGACGATGCCGAGCGTGTTGTACATCAGCGGCAGCGGCGCCAGGGTCAGGCCGAGCGCCCGGGCCGCCTTGTTGATGACGCCGTTGTTGCCGAGCAGGATGGTCCAGCCGAAGCTGCGGACCACGATCCCGACCAGCAGCGGCGACAGCACGATGCCGTACAGCACCGGGCGCCAGCGCGACCGGCTGCGGGCCAGCTGCCAGGCGACCGGGAAGCCGACCAAGAGCGTCGCCGCGGTGGTCAGCAGCGCGATCCACAGCGTGCTGCCGAGCTGGCCCAGATAGTAGCCGTCGGTCAGGGCGCGCTGGTAATTCTCCAGCGTCACTCCCGGCCCATAGGGCGCGCCGGTGGCGGGCGGCCGGAAGCTCATCAGCACAATGTTGAGATAGGGCACCAGCAGGAACACGCCCAGCAGCACCGCCGCCGGCGCGATCATCAGCCAGGTCCAGGGCAGCCTTCTGCGCGGGGCGGTCATGGCGCCTCCGGCACGACCCAGAGCGGGGCGGCGGGCGGCCGCACCGCCACGCGCTGGCCCTCGGCGAAGCGGGTCTGGGTCAGGCTGTGGGCCTCGACATCGCTGCCGTCCGGCAGGCGGATGCGGTAGTTGACCATGGCGCCCAGATAATAGCGGCCCTCGACCACGCCCTCCGTGGCCGTGGTGCCGATGCCGGCGGGGGCGAGGGTGATCGCCTCGGGCCGCAACAGCGCCCTGACCGAGGCGCCCGGTGCGGTGCCGTTCAGCCCGTCGGCCGCGCAGTCGCCGAACACGGTGCGGATCTTGGCGTCGGCACCGTTGGCCACGACGATGCCGGGCAGCAGGTTGGCCTGGCCGACGAAGCTGGCGACCCTGGCGTCGGCCGGCCGCTCGTAGATCGCCTCGGGCGCGCCAGCCTGGACGATGCGGCCGCCGAACATCACCACGACGCGGTCGGACATCGTCATCGCCTCGGCCTGGTCGTGGGTGACGTAGATCGTGGTGATGCCGACCCGCCGCTGCAGGTCGCGGATGAACACCCGCAACTCGTCGCGCAGCCGGGCGTCGAGATTGGCCAAGGGCTCGTCCAGCAGCAGGATGCTGGGCTCGATCACCAGCGCCCGGGCCAGGGCGACGCGCTGCTGCTGGCCGCCGCTCAGCTCGCGCGGATAGCGCTCCTCCATCCCGCGCAGCTGCACCATCTCCAGCACCTGGGCGACACGGGTTGCGATCCCGGCCCGGCTCACCTTCCGCATCTCCAGCCCGAAGGCCAGGTTGCGGGCCACGGTCATGTGCGGGAACAGGGCGTAGGACTGGAACACCATGCCGATGTCCCGCCGCTCCGGCGGCAGGGCCGAGACGTCGCGGCCGTCGAAGGCGATGCTGCCGTGCTCGGCCTCCTCGAAGCCGGCGATCAGCTTCAGCGTGGTGGTCTTGCCGCAGCCCGACGGGCCGAGCAGCGAGACGAACTCGCCGCTCGCGATCGACAGCGACAGCCGGTCGACCGCGCGGGCGGCGCCGAAGCTGCGGGTCAGCTCTGAAATGACGACTTCGGTCACTGGAAGGTCCGGTTCCAGCGTTCCGTCATCTCGGTGGCATTGGCATTCACCCAATCCCAGTCCCAGGCGAGGATCTTGCCCATCTGCTCGCCATAGACCGGCACGTCCGCGCGCAGATCCTCCGGCACCTCGACCGTGCGGTTGACCGGCGAGACGAAGAACTCCCGCGCCAGCATCAGCTGCGTCTCCGGCGACAGGATGAAGTCGATGTATTTGTAGGCCAGCTCCCGCGCCGGGGCGTTGGCGCAGATGCTGAAGGTCTGGTCCCACATCAAGAGGCCTTCCTCCGGCACGATGCAGTCGACCGGCAGGCCCTGGTGCTTCAGCCGCGCGATCTCGCCGAAATCATAGGGCGCGACCACGATCTCGCCGGTCGACATCAGGGTCGACATGTTGAAGTCGGTCTGCAGCACGGGGGCCAGCTCGCCCAGCTTCTCATAGGCCTTGTCCAGGTCCTGCGGGCCGCTGCCGAACAGCTTGCCGGTCAGCATGACCATCGCCTTGCCGGCGGAATTGACGATGTTGTAGAGGCCGATGCGGCCCTGGAACTCCGGGTTGGTCCACAAATCCTTCCAGGATTTCGGCGGGGTCTGGACCAGGTCGGTGCGGTAGCCGAGGCCGAGCGGCGAGATCATGCCGACCGCGGCCCAGCCGTCGCCGGTCTGGGCGATCGGGTACAGGTCCTTGTAGTGCGGCACCAGCGAGAGGTCGAACTTCTCGAAATAGCCCTCCTTGCGCAGCAGCGAGGCGAAGACCTCGTTCATCATCACCATGGAATAGGGCGGCTGGTCCTTGCCGGCCGCCCGCAGGGTCGAGGTGAAGGTACGGCCGAAGCCGATGTCGAGCTTCGTCCTGGCGCCGGTCGCGGTCTCGAAGGCAGGCACCAGGCTCTTGCGCCAGAACGCCTCCCAGACCCCGCCATAGGTGGTGATCACCAGCTCCTGCGCCGCGGCCGCCAGGGCCGGGAAACGCAGCATGGCCGGCCCCATCAGGGCCGCGCATGCCATGACAACCTGCCGTCGAGTGGGCTGCATGTCCTTGTCTCCGCTGTTTGTGGACCGCCGACCTGGGCGGCGCCTCCCCGGGGGACCTCTGCCGGATCCCTTGGCGCTCTCAGGACGCCTTCTTGCGGTACTCGTAGTTCCTGTTCAGCCGATCGAGCAGATAGTCGCCGTAGCGCACCGGCGGGTGGCGCGGCGCCTCGCCCGGCGCCAGCAGGGCGGCGGGGCAGTCGACCACCGTGTCCATCGACGGGTCGTAGAAAAAGGGCTGCGAATAGCGCTCGCGGCCGCTGAGGTTGAGCACCCGGTGCGGGGTCGAGGCGAAGCGGTCGTTCGACCAGCGCGCCAGGATGTCGCCGACATTCATCACGAAGGTGTTCGGGATCGGCGGCGCCGGGATCCAGTCGCCGGCGCGGTTGCGGACCTCGAGCCCGCCCACCGAATCCTGCGCCAGCAGGGTGATGAAGCCGTAATCGGTGTGCGGGGCCGACCCGAACAGCCCTTCCTCGCGCTGCTGCTCGGGATAGTGCAGCAGGCGCAGGAACAGCGTCGGGCGGTCGAAGTGCGGCAGGAAATAGGTCGGCGGCAGGCCCAGCGCCTCGGCGATCGCCACCGCCATGTCGCGGCCCAGCCCCGACATCGCCCGCATGTAGTCGAGCGCCGCCTGCCGCAGCTCCGGGATCTCCGCCGGCCACTGGTTCGGGCCCTGCAGCGGCTCGCCCAGCGCCGGATCGCCGTCGGCCAGGTCGTGCATCACCATCAGCGATTCGCTCTGGTTCGGCTTGGTGACCGTGGCGACGGAGGAGGTGACGATGGTCGAGGTGCTGAACGGCATGTAGCCGCGATGCCAGTCGTTCATGCGGAGGCGCAGCTTGGCCTCGGCCGGCAGGTCGTGGAACCGCACCGACAGCCGGTGCAGCCGCTCGCCCAGCTCCGGCGGCACGCCGTGATCGGCCAGGTAGACGAAGCCGATGGTCTCCAGCGTCCGGCGCAGCTCGGCCACCGTGCCGGCGCGATCCTCCGGCCCGGCGCCGCCGCGCAGCGGCGATACGTCGAGCACCGGGATGTTCGAGAATTCTCCCCGACCCATGCGCAAGCTCCCCTGTTTCGGATATCTGTATACAGAAACTCATTTCTGTATACATTTTTCTGACGAGCAAGGAGGCGGGTTTGGCCGAAGCCATCATCATCGACACCGATCCGGGGCAGGACGACGCCTTCGCCATCCTGCTGGCGCTGGCGTCGCCGGAGCTCGAGGTCCTCGGCCTCACCACCGTCGCCGGCAACGTCCCGGTCGCGGTCACCGCCGCGAACGCCCGGCGCGTCGTGGAGCTGGCCGGCCGGCCGGAGATCCCGGTCCGGGCCGGCTGCGAGCGGCCGCTGCTGCGCCCCGCCCGCTTCGCCGAGGAGGTGCACGGCAAGACCGGCCTGGACGGCTGGGACTTTCCGGCCCCGGCGCGGCTGACGGAGCCCGGCCACGCGGTCGACTGGATGGTCGAGACGCTGCTGGCCCGGCCCGACGGCGCCACCACCCTGGTGCCGGTCGGCCCCCTGACCAATATCGCGATGGCGCTGCGCCGCAGCCCGGCCATCGCCCGCAAGATCCGCCGCACCGTGCTGATGGGCGGCGGCTTCTTCCAGGGCGGCAACATGTCCCCGGCGGCGGAGTTCAACATCCTGGTCGACCCCGACGCCGCCGCCATCGTGTTCGGCGCCGGCATCGACCTCGTCGCCGTGCCGATCGACTGCACCTATGCGGCGCCGACGCCGGACAGCTGGATCGCCGATCTGGCGGCGCTGGGCACCCGGGTCGGCTCCGCCGGCGCCGGGATGATGCGGTTCTTCCAGCGCTTCGGGAACGAGAAATACGGCACCGCCACCCGGCCGCTGCACGACGCGCTGGCGGTCGGCTATCTGCTGTGGCCGGAGCTGTTCAGCGGGCGGCGCTGCAATGTCGAGATCGAGACGGCGTCGCCGCTGACCCTCGGCATGACCGTGGTCGACTGGTGGGGCATCTCCGGCCGCCCGGCCAATTGCCTGTGGCTGACCGGATGCGACGCGCCGGTCTTCTATGGGCGGATGCTGGAGCGGCTGGCCCGGCTCGGTTGACGCTACAGCGGCGGCGCGGCCAGGGCGTCCTGCAGCGCCGCGAGGAAGGCCTGGGCGGCGAGCGACAGCGGTCGCCGCTTCGGCACGATCAGGCCGATCGAGACCGGGATGCGCGGCGTGAAGGGCCGGATCGCGATGCCCGGCGCCGTCGCCGCGTCCCAGACCGAGAACTCGTCGACCAGGGCCAGGCCGCGGCCGCGCTCGACCAGCTTGCGCACCACATGGCTGTGATTGGCCGAGAGCGGGTTGCGGATCTGCACGCCCTCATCCGCCAGCGTCTTGGCGACGGCGGCGCCGAAGGGCAGGGTCTTCGGATAGGTGATCAGCGGCAGGCCGGCCAGGTCCGTCGCGGTGATCCCGGCCTGCCGGGCCAGCGGATGTGCCGCCGGCAGGATGCAGACCATCGACCCGGTGCGCAGCGTCTGCGCCATCAGGTCCATCTCCTGGCTCGGGTGGTGGACCAGGCCGAGGTCGTAGTTGCCGCGGCTGACGAAGGAATGGATCTTGTCGGAATCGAGGATATCGATCTGGACGAACACCTCCGGATAGCGGGTGTTGAAGGCCTCGACCACCAGCGGCAGCAGGGCCACGCCGAAGGTCGCCAGCGTCGCGACCTGCACGAAGCCGCTCTTCAGCCGGGCCAGGTCGACCGACAGGGTCTCGAAGAAGGTCAGCTCCTCCATCAGCCGCGCCGCATGGGTGAACAGGATCTCGGCCTCCGGCGTCGGCTGCAGCCGGCCGCCGCTGCGCTGGAACAGCGAGATGCCGATCGAATCCTCCAGCTGCTTCAGCGATTTGCTGGCATTCGGCTGGGTCGTGCCCAGGGCCGCCGCAGCCTCGGTCACCGAGCCGGTCTTCATGAACACCATCAGGGTCTCGAGGTGCCGGATCTTGATCCTGTGCATGGGCAGCCCCTGCTCATTCCATTTCGGAATGGAAAGCTCGAATAAATGAATTTTCCATGACGGCGCGGTGGTGCCTAGCATCGTTTCGCGATTGCCGGACGGTCCAGGCACCGTCGACCCGCCCCGTTCCGCTACCCGCGCTTCGCCAAGGCCCCGTTGCGGGCCGCGGCCCAGGAGGCGCGCGATGGTCTTTCGTTTTCCGGTTTCGTGAGGTCACCTCGCGTGGCTTGGCGCATTGGCGTGGATTCCGGCGGGACGTTCACCGACGTCTGCCTGTTCGACGACGCGAGCGGGCGGCTCGACGTCTGGAAGGTCTCCTCGACCCCCGACGACCCGTCGCGCGGCATCGTCCAGGGGGTGGAGGAGGGGACGGCGCGGGTCGGCGCCGAGCCCGGCGAGATCGGCTATTTCGGCCATGGCACCACGGTCGGCACCAATGCCCTGATCCAGCATCGCGGCGTCCGCACCGGGCTGCTGACCACCGACGGCTTCCGCGACCTTCTGGAGATCGGCCGGCAGAAGCGGCCGGACCTGTACGATTTGCAGGCCGACAAGCCGGAGACGCTGGTCAGCCGCGACCTCCGCATCGACATCCCGGAGCGCATCCGCCATGACGGCTCGGTCGAGACCCCGCTGGACGAGGCGGCGCTGCGCCGGGCGGTGCGCGAGCTGCGCGCGGCCGGGGTCGAGGCGGTGGCGGTCAGCTTCCTCTACGGCTTCGTCCGCAGCGAGCACGAGGAGACGGCGCTGCGCATCCTGGCCGAGGAGTTCCCCGAGGCCTTCGCCTGCGCCTCGCACGGCGTAGCGCCGGAGTTCCGCGAGTACGAGCGGGTCTCGACCACCGTGGTGAACGCCTATCTCGGCCCGGTGATGCGGGGCTATATCGAGCGGCTGGGACGGCGGCTGGCGGAGATCGGGGTCAAGGCCGCGCCGCGGCTGACCCAGTCGAATGGCGGCGTCATCAGCTTCGAGACGGCGGCGCGGCTGCCGGTCCGCACCGTCCTGTCCGGCCCCAGCACCGGCGTGGTCGCGGCCCAGGCGATCGGGGCGATCGCCGGCTTCCCCGACCTGATCACCTTCGACATGGGCGGCACCAGCACCGATGTCGCGCTGCTGGCCGCCGGCCAGTGCCGCCTGGCCGGCGAGGCAGTGGTGCATGGCTATCCGATCAAGGCGCCGATGCTGGACATTCACACGGTCGGGGCGGGCGGCGGCTCGATCGCCCATGTCGACAGCGGCGGGCTGCTCAAGGTCGGGCCGCGCAGCGCCGGGGCCTATCCCGGGCCGGTGTGCTACGGCCATGGCAATGACGAGCCGACGGTGACCGATGCCAATGTCGTGCTGCAGACGCTGAACCCGGTGTCGCTGCTGGGTGGCCGCATGGCGGTGCGCCGCGATCTGGCCGAGGCCGCGATCGGCCGGCTGGCGCAGCGGCTGGGCCTCGGGCCGATGGAGACGGCGCAGGGCATCCTGACCGTGGTCACCGCCAATATGGCCAAGGCGATCCGGGTCATCAGCGTGCAGCGCGGCCACGACCCGCGCGACTACACGCTGATGGCCTTCGGCGGCGCCGGCCCGCTGCACGCCGCCCGCCTGGCCAAGGAGCTCGACATCGGCCGGATCCTGGTGCCGCAGAATCCGGGCATCCTCTGCGCCATGGGCCTGCTGCTGACCGATCTGCGGGCCGATTTCGCCGCCACCCGGCTGACCACGCTGGACCCGGCGGCGCTGCAAGCGGTCGAGGCCGCCTTTGACGGGCTCCTGGTCCGGGCCGAGGCGTGGTTCGCGCAGGAGGAGGTGCCGCAGGCCGCACGGCGCGTCACCCGCACCGTCGACATGCGCTATGCCGGCCAGAATTACGAGCTGCCGGTGGCGCTGCCGGACGGGCCGGTCGGGCCGGCGACACTGGAGGCCCTGGCCGCCGGCTTCGCCAGGGCGCATGAGCGGCAATACGGCTTCGTCGCCGCCGGCGAGCCGGTGCACCTGGTCACCTTCCGGGTCGAGGCCGCGGGCGTCGTCACCAAGGCCAGCTTCCAGCCGCAGCCCGATGCCGGGCCGGAGGCCGGGCATGCCGTCACCGGTTCGCGCGAGGTCTGGCTGCCGGAGGCGGGGGGCTGGGTCTCCTGCCCGGTCTATGACCGCGCCGGGCTCAAGCCCGGCAACCGCATCGCCGGGCCGGCCGTGGTCGAGCAGATGGACAGCACCACCGTCATCCTTCCGGGCATGACGGCCCATGTCGAACCCTATCTCAACCTGGTCCTGGAGGTCCGATGAGCGTCGCCGTCCCGCAGCGGAGCGAGGCCGCGCTCGACCCGATCACGGTCGAGGTCATCGGCAGCGCCTTCGCCTCGATCGCGGAGGAGATGGGGGAGGCGCTGGTCCGGGCCAGCTACTCGACCAACATCAAGGAGCGGCGCGACTGCTCCACCGCTTTGTTCGACCTGGCCGGCAACACGCTGTGCCAGGCCGAGCACATCCCGATGCATCTCGGCAGCTTCATCGGCATCATCCCGCACATCATGAAGCGCCACCCGCTGGACCGGATGCGGCCGGGCGACGTGTTCATCGGCAACGACGCCTATGAGGGCGGCGGCACCCATCTGCCCGACATCGTGCTGGCCGAGCCGATCTTCGTCGACGGCCGGATGGTGGCCTGGGCGGTCAACACCGCCCATCACGCCGACTTCGCCGATCGCGGCCACGCCCATATCTACCAGGAGGGGATCCGGATCCCGCCGATCCGGCTATACCGCGCCGGCGAGTTGCAGGCCGATGTACAGGAGCTGGTGCTGCTGAACTGCCAGGTCCCGCGCGAGCGCCTGTCCGACTTGCGGGCGCAGATGGCGGCGAACCGGCTGGGCGTGCAGCGGATGACGGCGCTGTGCGCCAAATACGGCGTCGACGTGGTGCTCGCGGCCGGCGCCGCGCTGCAGGACTATGCCGAGCGCAAGATGCGCGCCGGCATCGCCGCGATCCCGGACGGCACCTACCGTTTCAACGATCGTTTCGACAATCCGGAGCTGGACGGCGAGCTCGACTTCGCGGTCGAGATCACCGTGGCCGGCGACGAGATGACGCTGCATTTCGACAGCCCGCCGCAGGTCCGCGGCGGCCTCAACGTCGTCTATACGGCGCTGCTGTCGACGGTCTATTACGCGGTCAAGACCGTGGTCGACCCGACCATCCTGCCCAATGCCGGGCTGGCGCGGCCGCTGACGGTGACGGCGCCGGAGGGCACGGTGCTGAATTGCGTCCATCCGGCGGCGGTCAACGGAAGGGTGGCGACCTGCCAGCGTATTGCCGACCTGATCCACGGCGCCCTGGCCCAGGCGGTGCCGGAGCGGCTGACCGCGGCCAGCAACGGCTCCTGCGCCTCGGCCACCTTCATGGGGCGCGACCCGAAGACCGGCGGCCTGTGGGTCTATCTCGAGACCATCGGCGGCGGCAGCGGCGCCCGGGCTGGCAAGGACGGGCTCGACGGCGTCCATGTCCACATGACCAACACCTCCAACCTGCCGGCCGAGGCGCTGGAGCTGGAATATCCGTTGACCCTGCTGCGCTACGAGCTGGTCGACGGCTCCGGCGGCCCGGGCACGCGGCGCGGCGGCATGGGGCTGCGCCGGGTCTACCGGGCCGAGGCCGACTGCCGGGTGTATATCGACGGCTCGCGCCTGCGCTCCGCGCCCTGGGGGCTGGAGGGCGGGCAGGAGGGTGGCCGCGGCGGCTTCGTCTTCGGCCCCGGCGTCGCCCCGTTCGACCATGGCAATGGCGACCTGAAGCGCGGCGACGTGATCGAGATCGTGACGCCCGGCGCCGGCGGCTACGGCCCGCCCTCCGGGCGCGCGGCCGAGGCGGTCCGGCGCGATCTGGCCGAGGGACGGATCGACCGGGAGACGGCGCAGAGGGTCTACGGCACCGTCCTCTGACCACCACAACAAACAGGGAGAGGTCATCATGCTCTTGTCCCGTCGCACATTGCTCGCCACCGGGCTCGCCGCCGGCGCCGTGCTGCCGGCGCTGCGCCTGCCGGCCTGGGGCCAGGCGGCCCCCGACACGCTGCGCTTCGGCCTCTCCAGCTATCCGCCGAACCTGCAGCCCTGGGTGAATTCCGGCGGTGCCGCGGGCTCGGTCGCGGCGCTGCTCCACCGCGGCCTCCTGTCCTACGCCGCCGACGGCAGCCTGCAGGGCGAGCTGGCCGAAAGCTGGCAGCCGGAGGGCGACAAGGCCTGGGTGTTCCGCCTGCGCCAGGCCTTCTTCCACAACGGCGCCCCGGTCACCGCCGCCGACATCCAGTGGAACATCGAGCAGGTCGCCGGCGAGAAATCGACCGCCTATCTGCGCACCCAGCTGCAGGGGGTGGAGCGGGTCGAGACGCCGGACGACCGCACCGTGCGGCTGGTGATGAAGCAGCCGACCGTCTGCGTGCCGTATTGGTTCGCCAACTACTACATGCCGATGGTGGCCAAGGGGTCGACCGCCGACGACCCGCTCGGCATCGGCGCCGGGCCCTTCGTGCTGCAGGGGCAGGAGCGCGGCGTGTCGCTCGACCTCGTCGCCTTCGACAAATACTACAAGCCGGGCCTGCCGAAGCTGAAGGCGGTGAAGATCGTCGCCTATCCGGACGAGAACCTGCGCGTGGCGGCGCTGCAGGCCGGCGATGTCGACCTGATCGACTATGTCCCCTGGCAGTCGATGCAGTCGATCGAGGCCGACCAGAATCTGAAACTGGACAACCAGCTCGGCCCGTTCATGTACCTGACCTTCAACGGCAAGACCGGTCCGTTCGCCGATCCGCGCATCCGCAAGGCGGTGGCGCTTGGTATCAAGCGCGACGAGATCGTGCAGGCCGCCTTCTTCGGCCGCGGCGCGCCGCTGGAGGGCCTGCCCTTCCCGCCGGAGACGCCCTTCTACGACGAGGCCGCGGCGCATGGCTGGCGCTACGATCTGGACAAGGCCAAGGCGCTGCTGGCCGAGGCCGGCGTGGCCGACGGCTTCTCCTGCAAGCTCCTCTCCACCGCACAATACGGCATGCACAAGAGCACGGCCGAGGTGATCCAGCAGAACCTGGCCGAGCTCGGCATCCAGGTGGAGCTCAACATGCCGGACTGGCCGACCCGGGTCAGCCTGGGCAATCGCGGCCAGTACGAGTTCGCGGTGATGGGCACGGCGATGGAGAGCCCGGACCCGGAAAGCCTGTCCTCCTTCGTCGATTCCTCGCTGTCGCCGTCCTATATCCGCAGCACCGGCATCACCGTGCCCGGGCTGAACGAGCTGCTGGCGGCGGGGCGGGGCGAGTTCGACGCCGCCAAGCGCCGCGAGATCTACGCCAAGGCCGACCAGCTGGTGCTGGACCAGGCGCCGATGGTGACGCTGGCCTACCGTGCCCAGGGCTTCGCCATGCGCAAGGCGCTGCAAGGGTTCCGCAACCTGCCGGGCGGCCTCAGCTTCTATTCCGCGACCACGCTGGACCAGTCCTCCTTCGCCTGAGGGAGGCGGGCTGGCGCGATCGTACCAGTCGCGCCAGTCCCATATGTCACTTGACTCTGTCCATAGTGGACGATCACAATCATAACCTTAGTTGCCAAGAAGTGATCGATCATGAGACCGGTCTCAAGTCCGGGCGTGATTGACCGCATACTGCAGAGCCAAGGTCTGGTGAAAAAGAAGGCATGATGCGCATGCGATAGGCATTCTGCGTTCTTTCATCGGAATCGTGTCAGTTCTTCCGGGATGAGGAGGACATGATACACAAGACACCGCTCGAGCCGTCGCTGTGGTACGCCACGGCGGCCGCGGCGCCGGAGACTTCGGCGCTCGACGGCACGATCGACGCGCCGGTCTGCGTGATCGGGGCCGGCTACACCGGGCTGTCCACCGCGCTGCATCTCTGCGAGCGCGGCGTCGGCGCGGTGGTGCTGGAGGCGGAGCAGATCGGCCATGGCGGGTCGGGCCGCAACGCCGGCCACTGCACCCCGACCTTCCATGTCCACGAATTCCCGACCATCCGGCGGATCCTGGGCGAGCCCTTCGCATCGCGACTGATCGAGCGGCAGACCAACGCCGCCAACCTGGTCTTCGACATCATCCGCCGCTACGGCATCGACTGCGAGGCGGTGCAGACCGGCTACATCCACGCGGCCCATGCCAGCTCCTCCCTGGCGAAGCTGGAGCGGCGGCAGCGCCTCTATGCCGAAATCGGCAAGGCCACAAGGATGCTGGACCGCGACGAGGCCCAGCGCCTGACCGGGTCGCCGCGCTTCTGCGGCGGCTGGTTCCATCCGGAGGGCGGGCATCTCAACCCGCTCGGCTATGCCCGCGGCCTGGCACGGGCGGCGATCTCGCGCGGCGCCCGGGTCTTCACCCGCTCGCCGGTCACCGCGATCCGGCCGCAGGGCGGGCGCTGGCGGGTCGAGACGCCGACCGGCGCCGTCGTCGCCGACAAGGTGGTGTGCGGCACCGGCGCCTACACCGACGGCTTCTGGCCGGGTCTGGAGCAGAGCTTCGCCCGGCTCGGCGTCGCCGTGCTGGCGACCCAGCCGCTCGGCGACAATGTCCGCCGCACGATCGCCCCGGACAACAACACCGTGGTCGACAGCCGGCGCGACATCTCGATCTGGAAATACGACAAGGATGGGCGGCTGGTGACCTCGCTCTTCGTCGAGGGAAGGCGTGGCCGCGATCCGACTTATACCCATGACCTGATGCGCCGGAAGCTGCAATGGCTGCTGCCGCAGCTCGGCGACATCGAGTTCCAGTACAGCTGGTCCGGCGCGCTCGACATGCAGCCGCGCACCTTCCCGCGGCTGTACGGCCTGGCGCCCGGCATTGTCGCCTCGCTCGGCTATTCCGGCCGCGGGGTGCCGACCGGCACGATGATGGGCACGGTGCTGGCCGACTGGGCGACGGGAACGCCGCCGCGCGACCTGGCCCTGCCGGTCGAGACGCTGCAGCGCGCGCCCGTCTATATGCGCTTCATGCCGCGCGTCATGCTGGCCTGGTCGCGGATCCGCGACCAGCGCGCCGCACGTCGCGACGGCCTCGACCCGCCGCCTTTCTGACCATGCGGAACCGTGACGTGAACCACCTCACCGAAACCAAGGACGGCTATGCCCGCCACGAGCGATGGCCGCGCCGGCCCGCGGCGCAATCCGCAGGTCCCGAAGACGATCGACTTCTCGGAGATCGACTTCGACATCTTCACCGACCTGCTCAGCTTCTATGTCCGCACCGTCAACCTGCTGGTCAGCCGCGACCTGGACGAGCAGATGGAGGCGCTGGAGGTGGCCGGCGGCACCGGCAAGATCTCGACGCTGCTGCTGGTCGGCCGCAACCCGGGCATCCGGCCCTCGGTGCTGGCGCATTTCATCCTGAAAGACCGCTCGGCCATGGGCCGGCTGCTCGACCAGCTGCAGCAGGCCGGGCTGGTCGAGCAGAAGATCGCGCCGGAGGAGCGGCGGGCGCGCGAGCTGTATCTGACCGCCAAGGGCCGGCGCGTGGCCGAGCAGGTGCGCACCATCGCCCGCCGGCAATCCGCCGACTTCTTCTCGATCCTGAGCGGACAGGAGCAGGCCGACCTGCTGCGGATCCTGCGCAAGGTCTATGTCGGCTATGTCGAGCAGGCGCCGGCGGGCGAATGACCGGTCCGGCTTCTCTTCCTTTTAGTCCCCCCGCCCCCCGGGGGGGGGGGGGGGGGGGGGGGGGGGGGG
>NZ_JASATH010000135.1:0-22238 GCF_038440215.1 Inquilinus sp. OTU3971
CCCGCCCGCCCCCCACGGCCGAGGCCTCCGCCGTCGTCGCCCATTGCGCGCGCCACGGCATCCGGCTGGTGCCCCAGGGCGGCAACACCGGCCTCGTCGCCGGCTCGACGCCCGATCCCGGCGGGGCGCAGGGCGTGCTCAGCCTCGACCGGCTCACGGGCCCGTTCGAGGTAGACGCCGCCAACCGCAGCGCCACCGTGGGCGCCGGCGTTCGCCTGTCCGCCCTTAACCAGGGGCTGGCGCCGCACGGCCTGACCCTGCCGATCGACCTCGGCGCCGATCCGATGGTCGGCGGCATGGTCGCGACCAACACCGGCGGGGCGCGCTTCATCCGCTACGGCGACATGCGGCGGCATGTGCTGGGGCTCGAGGTCGTGCTGCCCGACGCGCAGGGCACGGTCCTCGACCTGATGCGACCGTTGCGCAAGAACAACACCGGGCTCGACCTCAAGCAGCTGTTCATCGGCACCGGCGGCGCCTACGGCCTGGTCACCCGCGCGGTGCTGGAGCTGCGGCGCCTGCCGCAGCAATCGGCCACGGCCATCCTGGTGCCGCGCGACGACGAGGCGGTGATGACGTTGCTGACCGCCTTCGAGGAGCGGGTCGGCGATCATCTGGCGGCGTTCGAGGGCCTGTCGGGCGCCGCGGTCGAGCTGGCGCTCAAGCATCACGAGCGGCTGCGCAACCCCTTCGCGCCGCATCCGCCGCCGCCCTTCTGCATCCTGGTCGAAATCGAGCGCTCCTGGGCCGCGCGGGAGCAGGAGCCGTCGATCGATGCCCTGATGGAGCAGGTGCTGGCGGAGATCTGGGACCTGCCGGGCAGCCCGCTGGCGGACGCCATGCCGGGCCGCGGCTCCGAGTTCTGGGCCCTGCGGCACGTGCTGAGCGAGAGCCTGGCGGCGGAGGGCCGGGTGGTCGCCTTCGACCTCGGCTTCGCGCGGGCCGAGGTGATGCCGTTCCGCCGGGCGATGACCGAGATGCTGGCGCAGCGATATCCGGAGGCGCGGATCTGCGATTTCGGCCATGTCGGCGATGGCGGCGTGCATTTCAACCTGGTGCTGCCGCGCGACTCTGCCCTGGCGCGCGACCCGGCGCCGCTGCGCGAGCTGGTGTTCGGCGAGGCGGCCGGGCGCTTCGGCGGCAGCTTCAGCGCCGAGCACGGCATCGGCCGGGCCAACCTGGCCTTCTATGAGCGCTTCGTCGCCGACCGTGAGCGCGGCCTTGCTGGGGCGATCCAGGATCTGGTCGCTCCGGGCGGCCTGGGTTCTGTGGATTTCCGCGCCGCGGCATCGTCGAGGGGCCCATCGTAGCGGCAAGGTGACAGGCCGCCAGGTTTCAATCCAGCGCGAAGGCCTCGTGGACGGCCGATTGCAGCGACCCGCCGAGGACGGCGCCGCCGCCCGCCACATAGATCGCATCGCCCAGCACAGTCGCGCCGACGGCGTGGCGCGGGGTCGGCATCGGCGCGTGCTGCTGCCAGGAATCCGTCTTCGGATCGTAGCTTTCCGTCTGCCCGAACACCTTGGCCTGCCGCGCCACGCCCTGCTCGAGCACGCCGCCTTCGCCGCCCATGGCGAACAGGCGGTCGCGATAGACCACCAGCCCGTGCCCGGACCGTGCCGTCGGGATCGGCGCGCGTTCCTCCCAGGTGTCGCGGTCGGGCAGGTACGCGTGGTGCAGATCGGTGTTGTACTCGAAGGTGTTGAAGCGCCCGCCGATGATGTGGATCACGCCGTCATAGGCCACGCAGCCGACATGGTCGCGCGCGCCCGGCAGGGCCTTGCGCATCTCCCACCGGTCCGACTGCGGATCGTAGACCTCGTGCCAGCCGACGCTGGCCCGCTCCGCCACCGGTGCCGCGGCCCCGCCGATCAGATGGACCTTGCCGTCCAGCACCATGGCCGCGGCGGCGCCGCGGGCGCGGGGCAGGGGGGCGATGGCGCTCCACCGGTCCGCGGCCACGTCATAGGCATAGGCGTTGGTGTCCGGATCGCGGTTCTGCTGGATGAAGCCACCGAAGGCGTAGACCCGGCCGGCATCGGCCGCGACCGCCACATGGTTGGCGCCGCGTGGCAGCGCGGCCGCATCGAACCATCGATCGGCGCCGGGATCGTAGACATGGTGATAGGCGCGGTCGACGCGGCCTTCGCCATAGCCGCCGACGATGTGCATGCGGTCCGCCCAGGCCGTGGCCCAGGCCATCTCGCTGCGCGGGATCGGCAACGGCGCCCGAGCAACCCAGTGGCCTTGCGGCCCTTTCGGCGCCGGGCTGTCGAACACGCGCTGGGCCTCCTGCGCGGGTTCGAGATGGTGCACGAAGTCCCCATCCTTCAGGCGGGAATAAGGCGCGGGCGAGGGCGGTGCATCCTTCAGCGGCGGCAGGTGATCCGCGTGCTGGGCGAGGGCTTCGGCTCCGAATGCGGCCGTCGCAACTCCCGTCGCGAGAAAGGTCCGGCGATCCATCAGGGGCCTCCCGGAGTGGTCGTGGAGACTGGATGATACGGGGCGGGGGCATCCGCGCAAGCATCCGCCCGCTTCGGCGTTCTGCATTCGAAATTGCATTTTGTGCTCTATAGTGCAAATTTGGGGGCGCCGAAGCCGGGAGATCCTTGCGTGACCGTGATGACTGCAGCCGCATCGCTGACCTCGGGCGGCCGCCGATACCGCATCATCGACCTGCGGCACGCGGCCGGCGCCGATCTCGGCCGGCTGCCCACCATCCACCGCATCCTGCTGGAGAACGTGCTGCGCCATGCCGGCGAGGACGCGCCGCGCGCGGCCGCTGCGATCCTCGCCTCGCTCGGCTCTGGGTGGAGCAGCGAGGAGATCCCGTTCCTGCCCGGCCGCGTGCTGATGCACGACACCACCTGCGGCCCGGCGCTGGTCGACATCGCCGGGATGCGCTCGGCCCTCGCCGAAGCCGGGGGCGACCCGCGGCGACTGAACCCGGTCCTGCCGGTCGACGTCTCGACCGACCATTCCCTCGCCGTCGACGTGTTCGGCGCGCCGGATGCGATGCGGCGGAACATGGAGCGCGAGCTCGGCCGCAACGCCGAGCGCTACCGCTTCATGAAATGGGCGACCAAGGCGCTGTCCGGCGTCCGCGTGCACCCGCCCGGCACCGGCATCATGCACACGCTGAACCTGGAGCGGCTGGCGACGGTGGTGGGCACCGCCGAGCGCGACGGCACTGCTGCCTGGGCCATGCCCGATACGCTGATCGGCACCGACAGCCACACGCCGATGATCAACGGTATCGGCGTGCTGGCCTGGGGCGTCGGCGGGCTCGAGGCCGAAAGCGTGTTCTTCGGCATGCCGGTGATGATGCGGGTGCCCGACGTGGTCGGCGTTCGGCTGACCGGTCGTCTGAGGCCGGGCGTGCTGGCGACGGACCTGGCGCTGACCGTCACCGAGCGGCTGCGGCGGATCGACCTCGCCGACCGCTTCGTCGAGTTCTTCGGCCCCGGCGTCGCCACCCTGTCGGCGGGCGACCGCGCCGTGGTCGCCAACATGGCGCCGGAGTTCGGCGGCAATTCCGGCTATTTCCCGATCGATGACCAGACGCTGCGCTATCTGCGCGGCACCGGCCGCGCGGAAACACAGGTCCGGCTCGTCGAGGACTATGCCCGCCGCCAGGGCCTGTGGTTCGACCCGGCGGCGGTGCCGCGCTACACCGAGACGATCGAGTTCGACCTCGGCGAGGTCGAGGTCAGCCTGGCCGGCCCGCGCCGGCCGCAGGACCGGATTTCGGCGGGCGCCACCGTCCCGGCCCTGGCCCCGATGCTGCCGGCCCGGCCCGCCGCCCCGGCGGCTGGGGAGCCGGGCGACGGGGCGGTGGCGATCGCCGCGATCACCAGCTGCACCAACACCTCCGATCCGCGCCTTCTCGTCGCCGCCGGCCTCCTGGCCCGCAAGGCGCGGGGCCTCGGCCTCAGGCCGCCGGCCTGGGTGAAGACCTCGCTGGCGCCGGGGTCGCCGACGGCGGAGCGCACCCTGCGCCGGGGCGGCCTGCTGGAGGATTTCGAAGCCGCCGGCTTCGGCATCGTCGGCTATGGCTGCACCACCTGCATCGGCAATTCCGGGCCGCTGACGCCGGCGATCGAGCGGGCGATGGACCGCATCCTCCCGGTCGCCGTGCTCTCCGGCAACCGTAACTTCCCGGGGCGGGTCCATCCGCAGCTCGAGGCCGGGTTCCTGGCCTCGCCGCCGCTGGTCGTCGCCTTCGCCCTGGCCGGCGACGTGAACCGGGACATCCTCGCCGATCCGATCGGCCGGTCGGCCGCCGGCGCCGAGATCCGGCTCGCCGATCTGTGGCCGACGGGGGTCGAGATCGACGCGGCGCTCGCCGCCGCCGTCGACCCCGCCGACTATGCCGCGGCCTACGACCGAGCCGAGGCGAACGAGGACTGGGCGCGGCTCGACGCCCCGGAGGCGCCACTGTTCCCCTGGGACGAGGCGTCGACCTATATCCGCCGGCCGCCCTTCGCCGGCTTCGGCGCCGGCACCCGGCTCGGCGCCTACCGCGCGCATCCCCTGATCGTGCTCGGCGACGACATCACCACCGACCACATCTCGCCGGCCGGGCAGATCCCGGCGGACAGCGAGGCGGCGGAGCATCTGGTCGCGCGTGGCGAGGACCGGCGCGACCTCAATGTCTTCGCCGCGCGCCGCGGCAACTGGCAGGTGATGCTGCGCGGCCTGTTCACCAACCGCAGCGTCTGCAACCTGCTGACGCCGGGGATCGCCCCCGGCTCGACCATCCATGCCGGGTCGGGCGAGCACCTGCCGCTGTGGCGCGCCGCCGAGCGCTACGAGCGCGACGGCGAGGCCGTCGTCATCGTCGCCGGCGAGCGCTACGGCATGGGATCGTCGCGGGACTGGGCGGCCAAGGGCGCCGCGCTGCTCGGCGTCCGCGCGGTGCTGGCGCTCGGCTTCGAGCGCATCCACCGCTCCAACCTGATCGGCATTGGCGTCCTGCCGCTGCGGCTCGCCCGGCATCCGGCGGAGCTGGGGCTCGCGCCCGGCGACCGATTGGCGATCGAGGTCGACCCCGACCGGCTGGCGCCGCGGGCGGCCGTCGCGGTGACGCTGCATCGCACCGCGGGCGGGACCGAGGCGCTGCCGGCCACCGCCGCCGTCGAGACCACGCTGGAGATCGAGATCCTGCGCGCCGGCGGGATCATCCCCCTGATCCTGCGCCGGGCCATGGAGGCGGACGGCTGAACCGCCGGCCGGCGCCCGGTCAGAGGAAGCTGTTCGCGATCAGCTCCTGCGTATAGGGCGCGGCGACGGTGCGGGCGCGCAGCGCGTCGGACGACAGCTCCTCGACGCAGGCACCGTCCTTCATCACCAGCACCCGGTCGCACATCTGGCCGACCACGGCCAGGTCGTGGCTGACGAAGACATAGGTCAGCCGGTGCTCCTCGCGCAGGGCCATCAGCAGGTTCAGGATCTCCGCCTGGATCGAGACGTCGAGGGCCGAGGTCGGCTCGTCCAGCAGCACGATCGACGGCCGCAGGGCCAGCGCCCTGGCGATGGCGACGCGCTGGCGCTGGCCGCCCGACAGCTCATGCGGATAGCGGTCGGCGAAGCGCGCCGGCAGGCCCACCCGCGCCAGCGCCCCCGGCACATGGTCCCACGGGTCCGGCAGGCCCATGGCGATCAGCGGCTCGGCCAAGGCACGGCCGATGCGGTGCCGCGGATGCAGCGACCCGTAGGGGTCCTGGAACACCATCTGCACCCGGGCCAGCTCGTCGCGGCCGCGCCTCGGCTCGACCGGCTTTCCGGCCAGCTCGATCCGGCCGGTCCAGCGCTGCTCCAGCCCGGCCAGGGAGCGCAGCACCGTGGACTTGCCGCAGCCGGATTCGCCGACGATGCCCAGCGCGCCGCCGGGCTCGACCGCGAAAGACACGCCCTTCACCGCATGCGCCGTGCCGCGGCGGGACTGGAAGCGCACATCGAGATCCACGACCCGGACCATCGCCTCGCCGGGGCTCATCGGGCGGTCTCCTCGAGGGCGGCCAAGCGGGCCCGGTCGATCACCGGCAGCCGGTGCGGCCGCGGGCCGTCGAAGCCCGGCATCGAGGCGATCAGACCCCTTGTGTAGGGATGCGCCGCCTCGTCGAGCGAGCGCAGCTCCTCCACCACCCGGCCGGCATACATCACGAGAATACGGTCGCAGAAGCGCGCGACCATGCGGATGTCGTGGCTGATCAGGATCAGGCCGGAGCCGCTCTCGCGCACCAACCCGTCCAGCAGGGTCAGCACGTCCTGGCGGACGCTGACGTCCAGCGCCGAGGTCGGTTCGTCGGCGATCACCAGCTTCGGCTTGTTCAGCAGCATCATGGCGATCATGGCGCGCTGGCCCATGCCGCCCGAGATCTCGTGCGGGTACAGCGCCATGGTCCGCTCCGGATCGCGAATCCGGACATGGCCCAGCATCTCCAGCGCCGCCTTGCGCGCCGCCCGAGCGCCCAGTTTCAGATGTACCCGCGCGGATTCCGCGATCTGCACCCCGATCGGCTTGACCGGGTTCAGCGAATAGCGCGGGTCCTGCAGGATCAGGGCCATGTCGCGGCCGCGGATCCGGGTCAGCTCGCGCTCGCGCAAGGCCAGCAGGTCGCGGCCGGCGAAGCGCAGCGTGTCGGCCTGCACCTGCGCGCCCTTCGGCTGCAGCCGCATGATGGCGCGCCCGGCCGTCGACTTGCCGGAGCCGGATTCGCCGACGATCCCCAGCCGCTCGCGGCCCAGCGCGAAGCTGACGTCGCGCACCGCCCGGGTGGTGTACGCCCCGTGGCCGAAGGTGACCGACAGGTTCTCGACCTGCAGCATTGGGGTGTCAGCGGGCATGGCGGGGATCCAGCACGTCGCGCAGGGCGTCGCCCAGCAGGTTGAAGGCCAGGCTGGTCGCCAGGATCGCCAGGCCGGGCATCACCGAGACCCACCAGGCGTCGAGCATGAATTTGCGGCCGCTGGAGATCATCGCCCCCCATTCCGGCGCCGGCGGCTGGGCGCCGAGGCCGAGAAAGCCGAGGCCGGCCGCGGTCAGGATCACTCCGGCCATCGACAGGGTCAGCCGCACGATCACCGATGGGATGCACATCGGCATGACATAGAGGCCGATCAGGCGCAGATGCGAGGCGCCGTAGAGCCGTGCCGCGGCGATGTATTCGGCCTGGCGCACCACCAGGGTCTCGGCCCGCGCCAGCCGGGCGATCGACGGCCAGGCGGTCAGCGAGATGGCGACGATCGCGGTGCCGAGGCCGGCGCCGAGCGCCGCGGCGAAGGCCAGCGCCAGCACCAGCGATGGGAAGGACAGGACGATGTCGGTGGCCCGCATCAGCACGGCGTCGACACGCCCGCCGCAATAGCCGGCGACGACGCCGATCAGGAGGCCGATCGGGCCGATGATCAGGGTGACCGTGCCGACGATCTGCAGCGTGATCCGGCTGCCCCAGACCAGCCGGCTGAAGATGTCGCGCCCCAGTTCGTCGGTGCCGGCGAGATGGGTCCAGCCGGGCGGCTGCAGCACGTTGTTCAGGTTCTGCACGGCTGGGTCGTAGGGGGCGATCCACGGCGCCAGCAGGGCGATCACCACCAGGACGCCGATGACGGCCAGCCCGGCCATGCCCAGCTTCTCGCGCCGGAAGCGGCGGATCTGGGCAGACCAGGCGCCGCCGGCCGCCGGTTCCGCCGCGGCGGCGGGCATCGGCTGCTCTGCCTGCATCGACATCAGCGGGCCTCCCGCGTGCGGGGGTCGAGCGCCAGATAGGCGGCGTCGGCCAGGACGTTGAGGATCATGAAGATCAGGCCGATCAACAGGGTGCAGGCCAGGATGGCGTTCATGTCGCCGATCATCAGCGCATTGGTCATGTACTGGCCGATGCCCGGCCAGGAGAACACGATCTCCACCAGCACCGCCCCCTCCAGCAGATGGCCGTAGGAGATCGCCAGGATGGTGACCAGCTGCACCGCGATGTTCGGCAGGATGTGGCCCCAGACCACGGCCGGCAGGCGCAGGCCCTTGGCCCGGGCGGCGATGATGTAGTCCTGGCCCAGCTGTTCCAGCGTGAAGCTGCGGGTCATGCGGACGATATAGGCCATCGCGGCATAGGCCAGGATGCAGGCCGGCAGGATCAGGTGGCTCAGCGCGTTCCAGAAGATCTCGTGCTCGCCGGCCAGCAGGCTGTCGATCAGGATGGCGCCGGTCCGCGGCTCGACGATGTCCTCGTAGAACACGTCGATCCGGCCCGGCCCGCCGACCCATTGCAGTCCGGCATAGAACACGATCAGCCCGACGATGCCGAACCAGAACACCGGCAGGGAATGGCCCAGCAGGGCCAGCACCCGCGCGATCTGGTCCAGGAGCGTGTCGCGGTACAGCGCCGCCAGCAGGCCGAGCGGAACGCCGACGACGACGCTGAGGATGATGGCCAGCGTCGCCAGCTCCAGCGTCGCCGGGAAGGCGGCGGCCAGGTCCGACACCACCGGGTTGCCGGTCAGCACCGCGGTGCCCAGGTCGCCCTGGGCCATGTTCTTCAGATAGACCCAGAACTGCTCGGGGATCGGCAGGTCCAGGCCCATCTTTGCCCGCATCGCCGCATAGGCCGCCGGGTCCGCCAGCTCGCCGACGATGGCGCCCACCGGATCGGACGGCATCAGCCGCCCGATCACGAAGGTGAGGCACAGCAGGACCAGCAGGCTGAGAGCCAGGCTGAAGAGGCGGCGCAGCAGCTTCAGCGGCAGGTCGCGGGTCATGTCGTCTCCTGTCCGCCGGTCGGCATCGCGGTCACTCCGCCTTCTTGCTGACGATGTCCAGCCGGACGCCGCGGAAACCCTGGCCGACGAAGTTCTCGACGTCGCCGGACACCACCACCGGCGAGAACCGCTCGAACATCGGCAGGATCGCCGGGCCGCTGGCCAGGAACTGCTTCTGGATCTCGGTGTAGAGGGCCTCGCGCTTGGCGCGGTCCTCCTCGCCGCGGGCCTGCACCGTCAGCTTGGTCAGCTCCGGGATGTCCCAGGCGGACCGCCAGGTGAAGTAGCCGGAATTGCCGTTGGGGCTGTTGTCCGGGTTGTAGGTGAAGTTCTGCAGCGACCCGATCGGGTCGGCCATGTTGCCGCCGCCGGTCAGCGGCATCAGCAGGTCGAAGTCCCGGCCGCGGTGGGCGGCGATGATCTGGCTGCCGTTGCCCTGCTCGATCGAGACCTTGATGCCGATCTGGGCCAGCGAGGCCTGGATCGCGGTGGCCAGGTCGACGCGCGGGGTCTCGGCGATCGTCTTCAGGGTCAGCGGGAAGCCGTCCGGGAACCCGGCCTTGGCCAGCAGCTCCTTGGCCTTGGCGACGTCCAGCGTATAGCCGGGGTCGGGCAGGGCGGTCGGGTAGTTCTCCGGCACCGGCACCTGGCGGACCCGGCCGTAGGGGCCCATGATCGTCTTCTGCATGCCGGCATAGTCCAGGCCCCAGGCGATGGCGCGGCGGACGTCGGGATTGGCCAGGTACTGGTTCCGGGTGTTCATCGCCAGCACGTAGAAGCCGCCGGTCGGCACCCGCTGGGTGACGAAATCCGCCTTGCCGTCGAAGGCGGCGATGTCGGAGGCGGCGAGCGCCGTGGCCACGTCGATGTCGCCGCGCTCCAGCAGCAGGCGCTGCACCTGGCTTTCCGCGACGTGGCGCAGCACCACCCGCTTCATCGCCGGCGCGCTGCCCCAGAAGGCGTCGTTGCGGTCCATCAGGATGATCTCGTTCGGCGACCAGCGGCGCAGCACGAACGGGCCGGACCCGGCCGAATTGGCGCGCAGCCAGGCATTGCCGAAATCGTTGTCGGCCTCGTGCTTGGTAGCCTCGGCCTTGTCGATCACGGCGCCGTTGTTGCCCGACAGGGCGAACAGCACGAATTCGGCGATCGTGCCTTCCGGCAGCTTCAGGCGGAAGGTCTTCGGGTCGACCACCTCGAGGAAGCTGTCGATGTTCTTTTCGTCATAGCCGTAGGGCTTCCACAGCGACGCGGCGGCCTGGTTCAGCTTCAGCATCCGCCGCAGCGACCACGCCGCATCCTCGGCCGTGACCGGGTTGCCGGAGGCGAATTTGGCGTCGCGCAGATGGAAGACGATGGACCGGCCGTCGACCTCCCAGCTCTCGGCCAACTGCGGCACCAGCTTCGTCGGGTCGTTGGGGTCGGTCGAGACCAGACGGTCGTAGATGTTGGAGGTGATGATCCAGGACCCCGACTCGGTGGCCTGGCCGGGGTCCAGCGACAGCACCTGCGCCAGCGACGCGCCGATCACCAGCTGGTCGGCCGGCGTCTTGGCCGCGGCAGTGCCGCACACCGGCACCAGAGCGACCGCCAGGGCCAGCAGCCCGTTCCTCCATCGTCCCACGGTAACGTCCTCCCTCATTTTTGGTATGATGTCTGTTGTCTGACGACTATCATCGGCGGACTTGACTTCGCAAGAGTCAAATGTGTGACTGCCATCGACGAACGGGCGGAGGGCACGCCCCCAGAAAGACGTGACGAGGAGGAGCGGTGCCGAACTCAATGGGAGCCGAAGCGGGACCGCCGCGGCGTCGCGAGAAGCTGGCCACCGCGGTCGCCGAAGCGTTGCGCAGCCGGATCGCCAACGGCGTGCTGCCGGTCGGCGCCCGGCTGCCGACCGAGCAGCGCCTGATCGACGAGTTCAACGTCAGCCGCACCGTGGTGCGCGAGGCGATCGCCGAGCTGCGGGCCAAGGGGCTGGTCGAGCCACGCCAGGGCGTCGGGGTGTTCGTGACCCCCGGGGCCGAGCCCGAGCCCGGCCTCCTGTCCGGCGACTTCACCCGGCTGTCGGAGGTGCTGGAACTGCTGGAGTTCCGCATGGGGGTGGAGATCGAGGCGGCCGGCCTGGCGGCGCTGCGCCGGTCGTCGCGGCAGGAGGCCGAGATCCTGCTGGCGCATGACCGCATGATCGCCGCCGTGGATATCGGCGGCAGCGCCGTCGATGCCGATTTCGGGCTGCACCTGGCGATCGCCGCGGCCACCAACAACCACTTCTACAGCGACGTCCTGACCTATCTCGGCAAGCGCACCATCCCGCGCAGCCGGCTGGGCGAATCGGCCGAGGCGACCACCGGCTATCTGCGCAAGGTGATCGTCGAGCATGCCCGAATCATCGAGGCGATCGAGCGCCAGGACCCGGACGGCGCCCGCCTGGCAATGCGCCATCATCTGACCGAAAGTCAGCGCCGCTACCGCGCCCTGGGCGGGCTGCAGGCCGACGCCGAATCCTGACTGGCGTGGCCGCGTTCCGGCTTGTCATCAGTCATATGATGTCATATTAGCTCAGCCAACAAAGCTGATCGCAGGGAGGGTGCGGGCATGTATCTCGGAACGCAGAACGGGATCCGGGGCGACGATGATTACCGGGTCCTGAGCCAGCTCGGCGTCCGGCACCTGAACGACAACCCGCCCGGCAACCCGCATGACTGGTCGCTGGACGTGCTGCTGCGTCACCGCGAGAAGGTCGAGGGCTTCGGCCTGGTGCTCGACATGGTGCAGCTGCCGCTCGGCTCCCGCCCGATCGAGCAGTCGGACAGCCCCGACATCCTGTCGGCCGGGCCGGACCGCGACCGCCAGATCGACTCGATCTGCCGGCTGATCGAGAACCTGGCGCGCGCCGGCATCCCGGCGGCCAAGTACAACCTCAACATCATCGGCATCCCGCGCACGCCGGACGAGCCGGGCCGCGGCGGGTCGCTGAACGCCTCCTTCCGCTGGGACAAGGCCGACCACGACGCGCCGCCGACCGTGATCGGCACCCTGTCCGAGGACGAGAACTGGGAGCGCATCGACTATTTCCTCGAGCGCGTGATCCCGGTTGCCGAGGCGAACAGGATCCGGCTGGCCTGCCATCCGCACGACCCCTATACCCCGCCCGGCTATCGCGGCGTGACCCGGGTGCTGGGCACGGTCGAGGGGCTGAAGAAGTTCGTGCTGATGCGCGAGAGCCCCTATCACGGCCTCAACTTCTGCCAGGGCTCGGTCGGCGAGATGCTGGAAGACCCGGGGAAAGAGATCGACGACGTGATCCGCTGGTTCGGCAGCCGGGGCAAGATCTTCAACGTCCATTTCCGCAACATCCGCGGCGGCAAGCTCTCCTTCATGGAGACGTTCCCGGATGAGGGCGACATGGACATGTGGCGGTCGATGAAGCTCTACGCCGAGCTCGGCTACCCCTACATGGTGATGCCGGACCATGTGCCGACGATCAGCGGCCGCGACCCGGAAGGCGTCGCCTTCGCCTTCTGCTACGGCTACATCGCCGCCCAGCTCGAGGCGCTGAGCCAGCTCTACCCGGGGTCCGTGACCCGCTGATCCGATCGAACGAGGCCTTCATGGATCCCCAGCTTCTCAAAGGGGCCCTGTCCGCAGGGCTCCTGTCCTTCCCCGTGACCCATTTCGACGCGGATTTCCGCTTCGACCGCGCCGGCTACGAGGCGCATGTCGGCTGGCTCGGCGGCTTCGAGGCCGCGGTGCTGTTCGCCGCCGGCGGCACCGGCGAGTTCTTCTCGCTGACCCCTGCCGAGGTGCCGCAGGTGGTGCGCGCGGCGAAGGCCGTCGCGGGCTCGACGCCGATCGTCTCCGGCTGCGGCTACGGCACCCATATCGCGGTCGAGATCGCCCGGGGGGCCGAGGCGGCGGGGGCCGACGGCATCCTGCTGCTGCCGCCCTATCTGATGACGGCGGAGCAGGCCGGGCTGTACGCCCATGTCAAGGCGGTGTGCGACGCCGTCGGAATCGGCGTCATCGTCTACAACCGCGACAATGCGGTGCTGTCGGCCGACACCATCGCCCGGCTGTGCGACGTCTGCCCGAACCTGGTCGGCTTCAAGGACGGCCACGGCCAGGTCGATCTGGTGCTGGAGATCACCCGCTGGATGGGCGGCCGCCTGGCCTATATCGGCGGCATGCCGACGCATGAGGTGTTCGCCGCACCCTATTTCAGCGCCGGCGTCACCACCTATTCCTCGGCCGTGTTCAACTTCGTGCCGGAGCTGGCGCAGCGCTTCTACCGCGCCCTGCGCGACGGCGACACGGCGACGACTGACGCCCTGCTGCGCGACTTCTACTACCCGCTGCTGGCGATCCGGAACCGCGGCAAGGGCTACGCCGTGTCGATCATCAAGGCCGGGCTGGCCGTGCTCGGCCGCTCCGCCGGCCCGGTGCGCCCGCCGCTGACCGACCTGAAGCCGGAGGAGATGGTGCAGCTGCGCGACCTGCTGGCCCGGCACGCGGAGGTCCTGGCGCCGGCCTGACCGGCCGCGCCGTCATCGGAAGGGGCCGGCAGCGATAGCGCTTTGCCGATGGTGTAAACCGATCTACATTTTCCCTCGAGGATGTCCGCAAGCAGGCGCTGCAGCTCGGCCTGTCCGGCTGGGAGTGATGCTGCCCGAAACCAGCCCGCCCGGGCCCGCCTCGCCGGTGGCCATGGCGCGACGCTCCCGCTCCTCGCCGTCCCGGCGCCGCCGCAGCGACGCCTATCCGCTGTGGTTCCACCTGTCCGCCGCGATCGTCTTCGGCGCGCTGTTCCTGGTGCCGACCCTGGCGTCGCTGTTCTTCAGCCTGACGCGGTGGACGCTGTTCAGCTACGCCTTCTTCAACCGTCAGATCGTCGAGGGCATGACGGCGGGCGCGGTCAAAGGTTGACCGGTTGTCCGGAGGCGCGCGCCGGAATAGACCGATGCGTGCTGCCGTGCGGGGATCGTCGATTGAGCAAGCGTGCCACCATCCAGGATGTCGCCGACCGGGCCGGGGTCTCGCGTGCCGCCGTGTCGAAGGTGCTGCGCAACGCCTACGGCCTGTCCGACGAGATGCGCCGTCGGGTCGAGGCGGCGATGCGCGAGCTCGCTTACCGGCCGCAGATGGCGGCGCGGGGGCTGCGCGGGTCGACCTACACTTTGGGCGTCCTGATGTCGGACATCCGCAACCCGTTCTTCCCGGACATCTTCGACGGCGTCGTCGCCCGGCTGAAGCAGACGAAGTACCAGCCGCTGCTGGGCGTCCGCCCCTCGGCCGACGCGACCGAGCGCAGCCTGATCGAGACCATGCTCGACCGCAATCTCGACGGATTCGTGATGATCGCGCCGCATCTCGAGCGCGACTATCTGGTCGAGACCGCGCGGCAGGTGCCGTTTGTCGTGATCGGCCGGCACGACAGTGGCGGCGGCTTCGACACTGTCAACAACGACGATCGCGCCGGCGCCGCCGCCGTGGTCGACCATCTGGTCGCGGCGGGCCATCGGCGCATCGGCTTCCTCGGCCTGGAGGCGAGCAGCGCCCGAGAGATCAACCCGGCGCGCGTGCGCCGCGAGAGCTACATCGAGGCGATGGCGCGCCACGAGCTGGAGACCGCCATCGTCGACACAAGGTGGAGTCCCGATTCGATGCATGAGCGCGGGCACGCCGCCGAATGGCTGTCGCGACCCGATCGGCCGACCGCGATCTTCGCATGGACCGACAAGGTCGCCATCGCCGTGTTGGCGGCGGCGGACGATCTCGGCCTGCGCGTGCCGGACGACCTCGCCGTCGTCGGCTACGACAACTCCTGGGTCGCGGCCCTCCCCCAACTCTCGCTGACATCGGTGGATCAGGACGCGGTCACGCTGGGGCGGACCGCGACGGACCTGCTGATCGACCGGATCGACGGCCGCCGAAGCGAGCACCACGCCGTCACGACCCCGCAGCTGATCGTGCGCCGGTCCACCGATCCCGGCCGATAGCGGGCGCGAAGCCCTGATTTCCGGTTGCGCCGACCGGTGGATTGGTGAAGCATGTGTAGATCGGTCTACAATCAAGCATGGCCGGCTCAGGGGAGGGAAGGCGAGATGACGACAGAGGCAGCAGCCCTCCCGCGCCGGCGCTGGCAGGCCGAGATGATCGCGCCTCGGGCGGACCGGGGAGAGGGCGGTCCTGCGAGCTTCGTGGCGCGCGGCTTCGATCTCGCTGCCGTTCCGGCCGAGGCCACCCTGTTCGTCTCGGCGCTCGGCCTCTATCGCTGCTTCATCAATGGCGAGCGTGTCGGGCGCGACCTGCTGACACCGGGCTGGACCTGCTATGACGACCGCATCGCCTACCAGGCCTATGACGTGGCGCCGCTGCTGCGGCCCGGCGCGAACCGGATCGAGATCTGGCTCGCCGACGGCTGGTATCGCTCGCCGATCATGTGGGGGGAGAAGCCGGTCCGGAACTGCTGGGGCGACCGGGTGGCGGCGATCGCCGAGCTGGCCGGACCGGAGGGAACCCTTCTGCGCACCGATGCGGCCTGGGTCAGCGGCGAGCTGCCGATCCGGAAATCCGGTATTTATTTCGGCGAGATCTACGACGCCCGTCGCGAAGCCCTGGCCGACAGCCACGGCGTCGAAGTGCTGACCTTCGACAAGGCGCTTCTCGTCGCCCATGAGACGACCCCGGTCCGCGAGTTGCCGCCGCTGGCGCCGGTGGCGTCCTGGACCGACGCCGAGGGCCGCACGGTCTATGATTTCGGGCAGAACGTCGCCGGCTATGTGCGCACCACCATCCGCGGCCGCGCCGGGGCGGAGGTGCGGGTGGAGCATTCCGAGGTGCTCGGCCCGGACCGGCATTTCGACAATCGCAACTATCGACGGGCCGAGGCCGAGACCCGCTACACCCTCGGGGGCGGCGACGTGGAGACCTATGCGCCGCACTTCACCTTCCACGGCTTCCGTTACGCGCGGGTGACGCTCAGCGGCGAAGCGGAGGTCGAGGCGATCCGGTCGATCCCGATCTCCTCGGTGCCCGACCCTGCGGGCGGCTTCACCTCGGGCCATCCGCTGGTCGACCGGCTGGTGCAGAACACGATCTGGTCGCAGCGCGCGAATTTCATCGAGGTCCCGACCGACTGCCCCCAGCGCGACGAGCGGCTCGGTTGGACCGGCGACGCCCAGGTCTTCGCCGGCACGGCCTGCTGGCTCGCCGACAGCCACGCCTTCCTGCGCAAATACTTGCGCGATGTGATAGCGGACCAGCGCGACGATGGCGCGGTGCCGCATGTCTCGCCCGACCCGACGCGGCTGCATCCAGACCATTTCCCCGGCTTCTTCGGGTCGACCGGCTGGGGCGACGCCATCGTGGTCATCCCCTGGGTGCTGTACACCCATTACGCCGACCGCGACGTGCTGGCCGAATGCCGCCCTGCGATGGTCAAGTGGGTCGACTTCGTGTGGTCGATCTCCGACGGCCCGGTGGTGCGCCCGCCGCCGCATTGGGGCGAGCGCGGCTTCACCTTCGGCGACTGGCTGCAGCCCATCGGCGACAACCGCAAGCCGCGGCCGACCATCGCCGACGATTGCGCGGCGACGATCTACCACTTCATCTCGACCGACCTCCTCGCCCGCATCGCCGGCGTCCTGGGCGACCGGGAGCTCGCGGCGCGGATGCAGCAACGGGCGGACACGATCCGGGCCGCCTTCGCGCATGAGTTCATCGCGCCCTCGGGCCGGCTGGCGCACAACGACCAGACCTCCTACGCGCTCGCCTTCCTGTACGACCTAGTGCCGGAGCCGCAGCGCGAGGCGGCGAAATCCCATTTCCGGCAGGTCGTCATCGACGCCGACCACAAGATCGGCACCGGCTTCATCGGCACGCCGGCGCTGCTGCCGGCCCTGACCAGGCTCGGCCTCGACGACCTGGCGGCGAAGGTGTTCCTGCAGCAGGACGTGCCGGGCTGGCTGTACCAGGTGGCGCAGGGCGCGACGACGATCTGGGAGCGCTGGGACGCGATGGCGCCCGATGGCACGATCTACGACCCCAGCATGAACAGCTACAACCACTACGCCTATGGCGCGGTGTGCCAATGGCTGTTCGAGAGCGTCGCCGGCCTGGCGCCCGACCCCGAGGCGCCGGGCTTCGCCCGCGTCATCGTCGACCCGGTGCCGATCCCGGCCCTGTCGCCGGTCTCGGCCTTCCACGACGTCCGGCAGGGCCGGATCGAGGCGTCCTGGTCCTGCGAGGGCCGGCGGGTGGTCTACACGCTCACGCTGCCCGAGGGCTGCGAGGGACGCTTCCGCCCCGGCCCACGCCATGGCGACCCGCGGCTCGGCGCCGCGCCGGTCCGGGGCGAGGCGATCCTGCCGCCCGGCACCCACAGGCTGACCTTCCTGCTACCGGACCGGAGCGAGCCGTCCGGCTGACCGAGCGGCTGCTCTAGGGAGCCGGCGCGACACCGTCTTCCGCCATTCCGGTGATGACCCGCTCGACCGCCTCGACGCTGGTGTGCCGGGGATCGATGTCGTCCGCCACCACCCGGCCGCGGCGCATCACCACGATGCGGTCGACCACCTGGAAGACGTGGTGGATGTTGTGCGCGATGAAGATGCAGGAATGCCCCGAATCCCGGGCGTTGCGGACGAAGCGCAGCACCCCTTGGGTCTCCGCCACGCCCAGGTTGTTGGTCGGTTCGTCGAGGATGATCAGGTCGCTGTCGAAATGCATGGCGCGGGCGATCGCCACGGCCTGGCGCTCGCCGCCGGACAGCGAGCCGATCGGCGTGTCGGGCGGGATGTCCTTGCTGATGCCGACCCGCTTCAGCAGGTTGCGCGCGACGGCGTCCATGGCGGCGTGGTCCATGCGGTTCAGCAGGCGCGGCCCGCGGATCGGCTCGCGGCCCAGGAACAGGTTGCGGGCGATCGACAGCTGTGTCACCAGCGCCGAGTCCTGGTAGATCGTCTCGATGCCGAGGGCGATGGCGTCGGTGGTGCTGCCGATCTCCACCTTGCGGCCGCGGATGAAGATGTCGCCGCTGGTGTACGGCACGGCGCCCGACAGGATCTTGATCAGCGTCGACTTGCCGGCGCCGTTGTCGCCGAGCAGGCCGACGATCTCGCTCTCGCCGACCGTCACGCTGACATCCTCCAGCGCCCGGACCCGGCCGTAATACTTGCTGATATGCGCCATGCGGATCAGGGGTTCGGCCATCGCTGTCATGTCCCTGCCTGGTGCCGGCGTTCGAGCCAGGAGTGCAGCGCCATCATCCCCAGGATGATCGCGCCGATGAAGATGTTGTAGGCGAGGCCGGGCACGCCGATCAGGACGATGCCGTTGCGCATCACCCGCAGGATGAAGATGCCCAGCACGGTGCCGAGGATGGTGCCGCGCCCGCCGCTCAGCGCCGTGCCGCCGATCACCACCATGGCGATGACCTCGAGCTCATAGCCGGTGCCGCTGTTCGGGTTGGCGGCCGAGGTGCGGATCGAGCTGATCACCCCGGCCAGGGCGGCCATCATCGACGACAGCACGAACAGCGCGATCTTGGTGCGGCCGACGCGCACGCCGCGGGCCCGCGCCGCGCCGGGGTTGCCGCCCGCGGCCTGGATCCAGTTGCCGGCCTTGGTCTGGTTCAGGACATAGCCCATCGCCAGCGCGGCGGCGGCGAACCAGAACAGCGACATGTAGATGCGGAAGCCGCCGACGAAGAAGTCCCCGGCCAAGAGCCAGGCCAGCCAGTTGCCGCCGGTGTTCCAGGTCCGCTGCGGGAAGCCGTCGGTGATGAACAGCGCCGTGCCGCGCACCACCAACAGCATGCCGAGCGTCACCAGGAAGGACGGGATCTTCAGCCCGGTCACGAACCAGCCATTGACCAGCCCGATCAGGCCGGCGACGGCCAGGGCGGCGACGAAGCCGACCTCCAGCGGCGCCGTGCCGCTGTTGAACAGCGTCCACATCAGCACCGGGGCGAAGCCGAAGACCGAGCCGACCGAGAGGTCGAATTCGCCGGAGGTCATCAGCAGCGTCATGGCCAGCGCGATCAGGCCGAGCTCGACGGTGAAGGCCAGGGTGTTGCTGATGTTCTGGGGCGAGAGGAATTCGGGGTTGATCGCCCAGAAGGCGGCGAGCTCGACCACGAGCAGGATGAGGGGCCCGAATTCGGGCTTGGCCACCAGGCGGTGGACGATCGATCGATGTTCCAATGGAGAGTCCCGAGAAGGGGTCTGCGCGGCGGCCGCGGCCGCGCAGACCGGTGTAGCCCTACTTGCCGGACAGGATCTTGTCGTAGACCGCCGCGGTGTCCTTCTCGTACAGCGCGCCGGTGATGACGTTGAACCCGGGCGGGATGCCGCCGGACGCCATCGCCGCCAGCGACAGGGCGACGTAGCTGGTCGCCTGCGGGTCCTGCCACTGCCCCGCGTTGACGTAGCCGGTGAGGACCTCCTGGGTGGTGTCGAGCGAGTTGCCCCAGCCGATGACGGGGATCTCGCCGGGCTTGACGCCGGCCTGGTCGAACACGCGCTTGATGCTGCCGGTCACCAGGTCGCCCAAGCCGATGATGGCCTTGATCTTGGTCCGGTTGGCGGTCAGGTAGTCGACCATCCGGCTGATGGCTTCGGCCTGGTCCAGCGTGTTGTCGGTCACCTCCCAGGTAATCCCGAGCGGCTTGAACACGCTGGCGATGCCTTCCTCCTCCTGCACGCCGTAGGTCGCGCCCGGGACCTCGACCGGCAGCCAGACGAAGTCGCCGGACTTCACCAGGCC
The DNA here is from genome assembly GCF_038440215.1 of Inquilinus sp. OTU3971. Lineage (NCBI taxonomy): Bacteria > Pseudomonadati > Pseudomonadota > Alphaproteobacteria > Rhodospirillales > Rhodospirillaceae > Inquilinus > Inquilinus sp. OTU3971. The sequence goes on from NZ_JASATH010000135.1 coordinate 19,525, forward strand.
CTTGTCGACCAGGTATTGCGCCCAGTTCCGGCCGAAGGTGGTGTTGTCGCCGCCGACATAGGCGTCGAAACCGGCCTTGGGGTCGGGGGTGTTGAAGTTGATGATCGGGATGCCCGCGGCCTTCGCCTCTTTCACCACCTCGATCAGGCTGCCGGGATCGGGGCTGGTGGTGACGATGCCGTCCGCCTTGGCCGCGATCGCGGCGCGCACCGCTTCCTGGTGCGACGGCACGTCGCCGCTGTGGAACGAGGTGTTGACCGTCTGGCCGGTGTCGGCGGCCCATTGCTTGGCGCCGGCCAGGAAATAGGTCCAGACCGGGTCTGCCGGCCCTCCATGCGAGATCCAGTAATAGGTCTTGGCCTGGGCCGCGGCCGGCGCGGCCAGCGCCAGCAGAACGCCGCAGAACAGCAGCGACAATCGCCTGAACATGCGTTTCCTCCCCTGTTATCGCCGCCTTCTCACGATCGATGGGCGGACATGCATCGAGACTGACACAGGTACGGGCAACCCGGCGATGCGGATCGCCACGGCAGGCCGCTTCAGCGGGTGCCTTCCGGCTGGGTCTTCGCCTCGACGGTCTCGTCGCGTTCCGGGTCGAAGAAGGCGCGGTGGCCGGCGTCGAGCGTCAGGCCCAGCGCCTTGATCCGGTCGTCCGGCACCTTCTCCAGCCTGGTGTAGCCGGGGTGGTGGTGCGCCTTGTACGGATCGTTCCAGGCGGCGTTGTAGCAGCACAGCATGACGTTGCGCGAATGCTCGGACTTGTTCTGCTCCGAGGCGTGCAGCGTGTTGGCGTGGAAGAAGCAGACATCGCCCGGCGCCATCTCCATGTAGTCGCGCGGCATCCGCTCCAGCGCCTGGTTCACCCGCTCCATGTCGGCGCCGGTCTGGCCGCCGACCCGGCCATGGTCGATCCGGCCCAGCTTGTGGCTGCCGCGGATCATCTGCAGGCAGCCATTCTCCTTGGTCGCCCGGTCGATCGCGATGGCGACCGACAGCATGTCGGGATAGAGGCAGCCATTGTTGTACCAGTAGCCGTAATCCTGGTGCCAATCCCAGGCGCCGCCGGCCCGCGGCCGCTTCATCGTCAGCTTGGAGTGGTAGTGGTAGACCTCGCCGCCCAGCAGCCGCTCGGCGCCGCCGACCATGCGCTCGCAGCGGGCGAAGGCGCCGAACAGGTCGTCGCCGGGATGGTTCCACAAGGCCAGCTCGGTCGATCCGCCCAGGCTGTCCTTCAGCGCCACGACATGGCTGCGGATGCCCTCGTCCTGCGCGATCGCCTGCTGCAGCAGGCCGATCTCCTCGGCGTCGAAGAAGCCGGGCTTGACGACATAGCCGTCGCGCCAGAAGGCGGCGTGGTCGGCCTCGATCAGCTGGGGAAAGGGCATCGGGTCCTCCTGGACTTCAAGGCAGGTTCTCGCGGGTGAAGATCTCGATCCGCATCGCCGCGGCCGGGGCGGCCGGCTCGGCCGGACGGGTGTGGTGGCCCAGCAGCAGACGCAGCGTTTCCGCCGCCTCGGCCCGTGGGTTCTGGTTGATCGCGGCGTCCATCACACCCTCGATCAGGAAGCGGCGGGTGTGCGGCGTCAGCTCATGGCCGATATAGACGAGATGCGGCTCATCCGCCGGCCGGCGGCGCAGCACCTCGGCGACGCCGCGGTTGCCGCCGCCGATGTTGTAGAGGCCGATCAGGTCGGGATGGGCGTCCAGCAGCCGGGCGGTCACCGTGGCGCTCTGCTCGACGCTGTCATGGCCCTCGACCAGGGCCGGGACGGTCAGGTTCGGGAAGCGCTCGCGCAGCACGCTGCGGAAACCGGCCTCGCGCTCCTCATGGCCGCGATAGGCCAGGCTGCCGGCGATCAGCCCGACCTCGCCCACGTGCCCGGCCAGGAAGCGGCCCATCAGGTCGCCGGCGGTCCGGCCGGCAGCGCGGTTGTCGACGCCGACATAGCCGATGCGGGCCGATTGCGGCAGGTCCGACACCATGGTCGCCACCGGCACGCCGGCCGCCGCCAGCTCCGCCACCGCCTCGCGCACCGCCGGGTGGTCGAGGGCGATGAAGCCGATGCCGTCGCTGCTCCGGCCGACCCGGCGCAGCGCCTCGGCCAGGGCGTCGGGATCGAAGCCCTCGATCAGGTGCAGCCGCGGCTTCACGCCGAAGGCGGTGAAGTCGCGCTCGGCCGCCAGCACCGCCTCGCCCAGGTCGCGGATGAAGGTGTTGCTGCCGGCCGGCAGCACGATGTCGAACTGCAGGATCCTGCCGCGCGACAGCAGGCTGGCGGCCAGGTTGGGGGCGTAGTTCAGCCGCTGCACCACCGCCTGGACCCGGCTCGCCGTCTCGGCGTTGACGCCGTCGCGGCCGTTCAGCACCCGGTCGACCGTGGCCAGGCTGACCCCGGCCTCGCGGGCGATGTCGACCATGCGGGCCTTGGCGGGGAAGGGAGAGGCGGTCTGCTTCATCCGGCCACCCGCTCCCTTTCGAGTCCTCCCTCCCCTTGGGGGCTACGGCGTTCACGCATCGCCTCTTTTGAGTCCCCCCTCCCCTTGCGGGAGGGGGGTAGGGGGAGGGGGGTCTCTCGGATCGAGCCGGCCCAGACTGTCGCAAACCGGCATGGACGGCGAGTTCGGTGTCCTGCCCGTTCGCGCGCGGACGCGCGCAGCCCCCTCCCCCTGGCCCCCCCCCCCCCCCGGGGGGGGGGGGGTTAATAATAAAAAAA
>NZ_JASATH010000136.1:0-22201 GCF_038440215.1 Inquilinus sp. OTU3971
CCGCCCCCCGCCGCCCCCCCCCCCGCCCCCCCCCCCCCCCCCCCCCCCCCCCCCCCCCCCCCCCCCCCCCCGGGGGTGGGGGGACTTAAAAAAGCTCACTTCCAAGATGTGTAAATCCGACAGCCCGCAGGGGGAGGGGGGACTCATTTTGGTTGAGCCGCTCGTCATCATCATCTCAGCCCCCATACGGATGCTTCTCCCGCCAGTGGCGGGCGATCTCGATGCGGCGGCAGAACCAGACGCCGTCATGCTGCTTCGCGTAATCCAGGAACCGCTCCAGCGCCATGATCCGGCCCGGCCGGCCGACGATGCGGCAATGCAGCCCGACCGACATCATCCGCGGCGTCTCCGCCCCCTCCTGGTACAGCGCGTCGAAGCTGTCCTTGAGATAGGTGTAGAACTGGTCGCCGGAGTTGAAGCCCTGGACCGCGGCGAAGCGCATGTCGTTGGCGTCCAGCGTGTAGGGCACGATCAGCTGCGGCGTGTCCCCCACCCGCTCCCAATATGGCAGGTCGTCGTCATAGGCATCGGCGTCGTAGAGGAAGCCGCCATGCTCCGCCACCAGCCGCCGCGTGTTCGGGCTGGTGCGGCCGGTGTACCAGCCGAGCGGCCTCTCGCCCGACACCTGCTCCAGGATCTCGACCGCCTTGCGGATGTGCTCGCGCTCGGTGTCCTCGCCGACATACTGGTAGTTGATCCAGCGATAGCCGTGGCTGGCGATCTCGTGCCCGGCCTCGACCATGGCGCGGATCACCTGCGGGTGCCGCTCCGCCGCCATGGCGACGGCGTAGATGGTCAGCGGGATGCCCTTGCGCTCGAACAGCCTGAGGATCCGCCAGACGCCGACCCGGGCGCCGTAGTCGTAGAGCGATTCCATCGAGATGTGGCGCACGCCCGGCAGCGGCTGGGCGCTGACGATCTCGGACAGGAAGCTCTCGGAGGCCGCGTCACCGTGCAGGATCGAGTTTTCGCCGCCCTCCTCGTAGTTGAGGACGAACTGCAGCGCCAGCCGGGCGCCGCCCGGCCAATCGGCCTGGGGCGGGTTCGGACCGTAGCCGACCAGATTTCTCGGATAGACGGACACAGATCCTCCCTCGCACGCGTGATCCCAAGCACAGGATAGCGGCCCGGGCCGCGTCCACTTTCGCTTTTGCGTTGAAAGTCTTTCCGCCGAACAGCCGTTGAGCAACAGCCGGGCGGGGTGAAACATGACAATCGCAATAAAACGACAAGCACGTCAGGCCGGACAGGGCGATAATGCCCGGCGGCAGGACGGACCGCCAGGGACCGCCAAGGCGCCGGCAAACACGGAGAGGCAGGATGGCCGAACACACGGCATCCCACCAGGGGCGACTGACCACCCATGTGCTCGACACGGCGCATGGCCGGCCGGGCATGGGCATCGCCGTGGCCCTGTACCGCCTCGACGGCGACCGCCGCACCCTCGTCACCGAGACCCGGACCAACACCGACGGCCGCTGCGACGCGCCGCTCCTGGCCGGCGACGCCTTCCGCCCCGGCAGCTATGAGCTGGTCTTTGCCACCGGCGCCTATTTCCGCACCGCCGGCGTGGCGCTGGCCGACCCGCCCTTCCTGGACCAGGTGCCGATCCGCTTCGGCATCGCCCATGCCGACCAGCACTACCACGTGCCGCTGCTGATCTCGCCCTGGTCCTACTCCACCTATCGCGGCAGCTGAGACATGCGAGACACCGTCCGTTTCCTCCTGGGCGACGAGCTGCGCGAGATCCGCACGGTCGATCCGACCCTGACCGTGCTGGACTGGCTGCGGATCGACGAGCGCAGGACCGGCACCAAGGAAGGCTGCGCCGAGGGCGATTGCGGCGCCTGCACCGTGGTGGTCGGGCGGCGCGACGGCGACCGGGTGCGCTACGAGCCGGTCAATGCCTGCATCCGCTTCCTGGCGACGCTGGACGGCTGCCAGCTGCTGACGGTCGAGCATCTGAAGGCGGCAGACGGCGCCCTGCACCCGGTGCAGCAGGCGATGGTCGATTGCCACGGCTCGCAATGCGGCTTCTGCACGCCGGGCTTCGTCATGGCGCTGTTCGCCCTGTACCGCAACGACCCGGCGCCGGGCGAAGGCCGGATCGACGACGCCCTGGCCGGCAACCTGTGCCGCTGCACCGGCTACGCCCCGATCGTCGCCGCCGGCCACCGCATGTATCAGCTCGGCGCGCCGGAGGCCGACCGCTTCGCCACGGCCGAAGCCGGGATCGCGAAGCGGCTCGCCGCGCTGGAGGATGAGGAGACGGTCGCGGTCGGCGACGGCGCCCGCCGCTTCTACGCCCCGGCCACGGCCGACGCCATGGCGGCGCTGCTGCTGGAGCATCCGGACGCCACCATCGTCTCCGGCGCCACCGATGTCGGGCTGTGGGTCACCAAGCAGCAGCGGGTGCTGCCTTCCGTCATCTATACCGGCCGGGTGCGCGACCTGCGCGGCCTGCGCGAGACCGCGGACGGGTTCGAGATCGGCGCCGCCGTCACCTATGCCGAGGCGATCGAGCCGCTCGGCCGCGCCTATCCCGACCTGGGCGAGCTGATCCGCCGCATCGGGGCGGAGCAGGTGCGCGCCGTCGGCACCATCGGCGGCAACATCGCCAACGGCTCGCCGATCGGCGACACCCCGCCCGCCCTGATCGCCGCCGGCGCCACGCTGGTGCTGCGCCGCGGCGACGAGCGCCGGTCGCTGCCGCTGGAGGAGTTCTTCATCGCCTATGGCAAACAGGACCGGCGGCCGGGCGAGTTCGTCGAAAGCGTGTTCTTGCCGAAGCTGCGGCCCGGCGACCGCTTCCGCGCCTACAAGATCAGCAAGCGCTTCGACCAGGACATCTCCGCCGTCTGCGCCGCCTTCCGGCTCAGGGTCGAGACTGGCCGCGTCGCCGAGATCCGCATTGCCTATGGCGGCATGGCCGGTACGCCGAAGCGGGCGGCCGAGACCGAGGCGGCGCTGCTGGGCCAGCCCTGGACCGAGGACGCCGTGCGCGCCGCCCTGCCCGCGCTCGCCCGCGACTTCACGCCGCTGACCGACTGGCGCGCCAGCGCCGGCTACCGCGCCAAGGTTGCCGCCAACCTGCTGCTGAAGCTGCATGCCGAAACCGCCGATCCCGCAGTGGAAACCCGCTTGGTCGGCGAGCGGAGCCTGGCCCATGCCTGACACCACCCTCTCCCAGGCCAAAGCCCAGCCGGCGGCCGACCACATCGACGGCGCGGTGCACGACCCGCGCCGGCACGACAGCGCCCACAAGCATGTCAGCGGCGAGGCCGTCTATATCGACGACATCCCGGAGCCGGCGGGCCTGCTGCATGTCTGCCTGGGGCTGAGCGAGAAGGCCCATGCCCGGATCCGGTCGATCGACCTGGCCAAGGTGCGCACAGCGCCCGGCGTGGTCCACATCTTCACCGCCGCCGACATCCCCGGCGAGAACGACATCGGCTGCAACCATCTGGGCGACGAGCCGCTGTTTGCCACCGAGCTGGTGCAGCATGTCGGCCAGCCGGTCTTCGCCGTGGCCGCCGAGACCCGCGACCAGGCCCGCCGCGCCGCCCGCCTGGCCGTGATCGACTATGAGGAGCTGGCGCCGGTCCTGGACTACGAGGCGGCGAAGGCCGCCGGCACGCTGGTGACCAAGCCGATGACGCTGAAGCGCGGCGACGCCAAGGCGGCGATCGCGGCCGCGCCGCGGAAGGTCGAGGGCCGGATGCGGATCGGCGGGCAGGAGCATTTCTACCTGGAGAGCCAGGTGGCCCTGGCCCTGCCGGGCGAAGACGGCGACGTCACCGTCCATTCCTCGACCCAGCACCCGAGCGAGGTGCAGCACATCGTCGCCGCCGTGCTCGGCGTGCCGGACGGTGCGGTGACGGTCGAGATCCGGCGCATGGGCGGCGGCTTCGGCGGCAAGGAGACCCAGGCCAACCTGTTCGCCGCCACGGCCGCCCTGGTGGCCAAGGCCACCGGCCGCGCCGCCAAGCTGCGGCCGGACCGCGACGACGACATGGTGATCACCGGCAAGCGCCATGATTTCGAGGTCGACTATTCGGTCGGCTTCGACGACAAGGGCCGGATCGAGGGCGTCGAGATGCTGCTGGCGGCGCGCTGCGGCTGGTCCGCCGACCTGTCCGGGCCGGTGACCGACCGCGCCCTGTTCCACGCCGACAACGCCTACTACTACCCGGCGGTGCAGCTGTCCTCGCTGCCCTTGAAGACCAACACCCAGTCGAACACCGCCTTCCGCGGCTTCGGCGGGCCGCAGGGGCTGGTGGCGGGCGAGAGGCTGATCGAGGAGATCGCCTTCGCCACCGGCCGCGACCCGCTCGAGATCCGCAAGCTGAACTTCTACGGCACCGACGACCGCAACGTGACGCCGTATCACCAGACGGTCGAGGACAACATCGCGCCGGAGCTGGTGGCGGAGCTGGAGCGCGACAGCGACTACCAGGCCCGGCGCGCCGAAATCCGCGCCTGGAACAAGACCAGCCGCTGGCTCAAGCGCGGCCTGGCGCTGACTCCGGTGAAGTTCGGCATCTCCTTCACCTTCACCGCCTACAACCAGGCCGGCGCGCTGGTGCATGTCTACAAGGACGGGTCGATCCACCTGAACCATGGCGGCACCGAGATGGGCCAGGGCCTGTATGTCAAGGTCGCCCAGGTCGTGGCCGAGGAGTTCCAGGTCGATATCGGCCGCGTCCACATCACCGCCACCACCACCGGCAAGGTGCCGAACACCTCGGCCACGGCCGCCTCATCCGGCGCGGACCTGAACGGCATGGCGGCCCAGGCCGGGGCGCGGATGATCAAGGAGCGGCTGGTCGCCTTCGCCGCCGAGCGCTGGCAGGTGAAGCCGGACCAGGTGGTGTTCCGCCGCAATATGGTGCAGATCGGCGACCAGGAGGTGCCGTTCCCGGAGCTGGTGCGCGCCGCCTATTTCGGCCGGGTCCAGCTGTCCGCCGCCGGTTTCTACAAGACGCCGAAGATCCATTGGGACCGCGCCGCCGGCCGCGGCCGGCCCTTCTACTACTTCGCCTACGGCGCCGCGGTCAGCGAGGTCACGGTCGACACCCTGACCGGCGAGTACCGGCTGGACCGCGTCGACATCCTGCACGACGCCGGCCACTCGCTGAACCCGGCGATCGACCGCGGCCAGATCGAGGGCGGCTTCGTCCAGGGTGCCGGCTGGCTGACCATGGAGGAGCTGTGGTGGGACGCCAAGGGCCGGCTGCGGACCCATGCGCCCTCCACCTACAAGATCCCGGTGGCGAGCGACCGGCCGAAGATCTTCAACGTCCGGCTGGCCGACACGCGCAACCATGAGGAGACGATCTACCGCTCCAAGGCGGTGGGCGAGCCGCCGCTGATGCTCGGCGTCTCGGTGCTGCACGCGATTTCGGACGCGATCGCCAGCGTCGCCGACCACAGGATCTGCCCCCGTCTGGACCCGCCGGCCACGCCGGAGAAGGTGCTGGATGCGGTGGAGCGGGTCAGGGCGGAAGGAGGTGTGGGATGACGCCGTTCCTGCACGGGCCAGCCTTTTTTGAGTCCCCCCTCCCCTTGCGGGAGGGGGGCAGGGGGAGGGGGTTCGCGACGCAAGAGCCGGCCTCCTTAGGTCTCGCTTTTCCCCGTCAGCACCGCCCCGATCGTCTGCACCACGCCCGCCAGCTCATGCATGACCTGGTCGTTGGTGAATCGCATGACGTGGAAGCCCTGATCTTCCAGCCAGCGAGTCCTCCTGGTGTCGGCATCAAAAGTCAGCTCATGCGTCGGCCCGTCCACCTCAATCACCAGCCGCGCCGAGAGACAGGCGAAATCGACGATGTAGGGGCCGAGGCGGTATTGGCGCCGGAAGCGGAGCCCGCCGACGCGCTTATCCCGCAGTTGGTGCCACAGCAGCAGCTCGGCTTCGGTCTGGTTCCGCCGCAGGAACTGGACGCGTGGATCGGCCATCGGCGCGTTGCCTCGGAAACCCCCTCCCCCTACCCCCCTCCCGCGAGGGGAGGGGGGACTCTATTTTGCAGTCATTTCCCTTGCGAAAGCCATGACGAGGGTCAGCCTATGGGAAACGCCCCATGACCCCCCTCGCCCCCATCCTGCGGCTGTGGCTCGGCGATGGCGAGCCGACGGCGCTGGTGACGCTGGCGGAGGCTCGCGGCTCGACCCCGCGCGAGGCCGGGGTGCACATGCTGGTCACCGCCGCCGCCGCCCGCGGCACCATCGGCGGTGGGCGGATGGAGTGGGACGCGATCGCCGCCGCCCGGACCCTGATCACGGCCAAGGAGCGGTCGCAGCGGGTCGAGATCCCGCTCGGTCCCGCCATCGGCCAGTGCTGCGGCGGCTTCGTCGTGATCCAGCTGGAGCTGGCGGACGGCGCCACCCTGGCCCGGATCGAGGCCGAGGAAGCCGCGGAGGCCGCGACCCGCCCGGGCGTCCTGATCTTCGGCGCCGGCCATATCGGCAAGGCCCTGGCCCGCGCCTTGGCGCCGCTACCCGTGAAGATCCAGTGGGTCGACGGCCGCGCCGACGAGTTCCCGGCCGAGATCCCGGAGGGCATCACCCGGCGGCTGACGCCGACCCCCACCGACGTCATCGCCGAGGCCCCGCCCGGCGCCGCCTATCTGGTCATGACCCACAGCCACGCCATGGATTTCGAGGTCACCGAGGCGGCCCTGCGGCGCGGCGACGCCGCCTACGTCGGGCTGATCGGATCCACCACCAAGCGCGAGCGCTTCGAGCGCTGGTTCCGGGCCCGGGGCAACGACCCGCGGCGCACGGAACGCCTGACCTGCCCGATCGGGGCGGGCCTCGGGCGGGACAAGCGCCCGCCCGTCATCGCCGCCATGGTCGCGGCGGAATTGCTCATCGCCTTCGCCAAGGCTAAGGACGTGTCCGCCCCCGCCGACAAAACGGCGGCGGGGGCGGCTCCAGAACAGGAGGCTGCATGGACCGCAACCCGGGGGCCGGCCCCGCGCGCATCGAACTCCGCGGCATCACCAAAAGGTTCGCGAGCCTCGTCGCGAACGACGGGGTAAGCTTTTCCGTCCAACCCGGCGAGATCCATGCGCTGCTCGGCGAGAACGGCGCCGGCAAGTCGACGCTGGTGAAATCGATCTATGGCCTGCTGCAGCCCGATTCCGGCGAGATCCTGTGGAACGGGCAGCCGGTTCATCCATCCAGCCCGCACGAGGCCCGGCGCCTGGGCATCGGCATGGTGTTCCAGCACTTCTCGCTGTTCGAGGCGCTGACCGTGGCCGAGAACATCGCCCTCGGCCTGGAGAACCCGCCCGACCGGCGCATCCTGGCCAAGCGCATCCGCGAGGTGTCCGAGGCCTATGGCCTGCCGCTGGACCCGCATCGCGAGATCCATTCCCTGTCGGTCGGCGAGCGCCAGCGGGTCGAGATCGTGCGCTGCCTGCTGCAGGACCCGAAGCTGCTGATCATGGACGAGCCGACCTCGGTCCTGACGCCGCAGGAGGTGGAGCGGCTGTTCGAGACGCTGCGCCGCCTGGCGTCGGAGGGGTGCTCGATCCTCTACATCAGCCACAAGCTGCACGAGATCAAGGCGCTGTGCGACGCGGCCACGATCATGCGCGCCGGCAAGGTGGTCGGCGTCTGCGACCCGGCGGCCGAGACCGCGCGCAGCATGGCCCAGATGATGATCGGGGCGGAGCTGCGCACCCTGTCCCGCCGCGGCGCCCGCGGCGCGTCCGAGCCGCGGCTGATGGTCAAGGACCTCACTCTGCCCGCAGGCGGCCCCTTCGGCACCGCGCTGAAGCGGATCGGCTTCACCGTCGGCACCGGCGAGATCCTGGGCATCGCCGGCATCGCCGGCAACGGCCAGACCGAGCTGCTGCAGGCCCTGGCGGGCGAGCGGCGGGTGCGGCCGGCCGAGGCGATCCGCATCGGCGCGCGGCCGGTCGGCCATCTCGGCGCGGAGCAGCGCCGGCTCTTGGGCCTGTGCACCGTGCCGGAGGAGCGCAACGGCCACGCCGCGGTGCCGGAGATGAGCCTGGCCGCCAATGCCCTGCTGAGCGCCCGCAACCGCATGAAGCTGGCCCCCGGCGGACTGATCCGCGCCGGCCTGGCGCGCCGCTATGCCGAGCGGGTGATCCACGAGTTCGGGGTCAAGACCCGCGGCGCCGAGGCGCTGGCCGGCAGCCTGTCCGGCGGCAACCTGCAGAAATTCGTGGTCGGCCGCGAGGTGCTGCAGACGCCCGAGGTCTTCATCGTGTCGCAGCCGACCTGGGGGGTCGATGCCGGCGCCGCCACCGCGATCCACCAGGCGCTGATGACCCTGGCCCAGAACGGCGCCGCGGTGATCGTGATCTCGCAGGATCTCGACGAGCTGCTGCAGATCACCGATCGCCTCGCCGTGATCAATCTCGGCCGCCTGTCCGAGGCCCGTCCCACCGCCGAAATCTCGGTCGCCGAGATCGGCCTCCTGATGGGCGGGCTGCACGGGGCCGAGCCGGCCGCGGCCGAGGAGAAGGAGCACGCCGCCCATGTCGCTTAGGATCGAACCCCGCCGCGAGCCGTCGCGCGCCATGGTCTGGCTGACCCCGGTGCTGGCCGTGGCCCTGACCATCGCCAGCGGCTGGCTGCTGTTCCTCATGCTCGGGCTGGATCCGGCGGAGACGCTGTACCAGTTCCTGATCGCCCCGATCGAGACCTTCTACGGCTGGACCGAGCTGGGGGTGAAGGCGGCGCCGCTGATCCTGATCGCCATCGGCCTCGCCATCGGCTTCCGCGCCAATGTCTGGAACATCGGCGCCGAGGGCCAGCTGATCATGGGCGCGGTCGCGGCCGGCGCCGTCGCGCTCGCCTTCTGGGGCCAGGAGGGCTGGTGGATCCTGCCCGCCATGTGCGTCGCCGGGGCGCTGGGCGGCCTGGCCTATGCCGCGATCCCGGCCTTCCTGAAGACCCGCTTCGACGTCAGCGAGATCCTGACCAGCCTGATGCTGACCTATGTCGCCTCGCTGGCCCTAAGCGTCCTGGTGTTCGGCCCGTGGAAGGACCCCGAGGGCTTCAACTTCCCGCAGACCCGGATGTTCAGCGACGCGGCGCTGCTGCCGATCCTGATCGAGGGCACCCGGCTGCATCTCGGCGCCCTGGTCGCCCTGTTGGCCGCGGTCGGCGCCTGGTTCCTGGTCGGCCGAACCGTGGTCGGGTTCCAGATCCAGGTGGTCGGCCAGGCGCCTGCCGCGGCCCGCTTCGCCGGCTTCAGGGCCAAGCGCGTGGTCTGGTTCTGCCTGCTGCTCTCGGGCGCCCTGGCCGGCCTGGCCGGGACCTTCGAGGCGGCCGGGCCGATCGGCCAGCTGATCCCGCAGCTGACCCCCGGCTACGGCTTCACCGCCATCATCGTCGCCTTCCTCGGCCGGCTGCACCCGCTCGGCATCGTCGCCGCCGGGCTGGTCATGGCCCTCTCCTATATCGGCGGCGAGAACGCTCAGGTCTCGGCCGGCCTGCCGCAGGCGGCGACCGGCGTGTTCCAGGGCATGCTGCTGTTCTACCTGCTGGCCGCCGACGTCCTGGTCCGCTACCGCCTGCGCTGGACCTCCGCCCAGGCCGCGCCCGCCCGCAACCCTGCCACGGTGCCGTGATGGATTTCCTCGTCCTCGTCGCCGCGACGGTCATCACCGCGGCCACCCCCCTCCTCTTCGCCGCGCTGGGCGAGCTGGTGGTGGAGCGTTCCGGCGTCCTCAACCTCGGGGTCGAGGGCATGATGCTGATCGGCGCGGTGGCCGGCTTCGCCGTGACCATCACCACCGGCCAGCCGGCGCTCGGCATCCTCGCCGCCGCCGCGGCCGGGGCGGCCCTGGCGCTGGTCTTCGCCGTGCTGACCCTGACCCTGATGGCCAACCAGGTGGCGACCGGTCTGGCCCTGACCATCTTCGGCGTGGGCCTGAGCGCGCTGCTCGGCGCCGGCTTCGTCGGCCACCCGATCCCGCCCCTGCCGAAGCTGTCGCTGCCGGTGCTGACCGACCTGCCGGTGGTCGGGCCGCTGGTCTTCGGCCAGGACGCCCTGGTCTACCTCTCGGTCGCGCTGACCTTCGGCGTCGCCTGGTTCCTGAAGCGCACCCGCGCCGGGCTGGTGCTGCGCGCGGTCGGGGAATCCGCCGAATCCGCCCATGCGATCGGCCATCCGGTGATCCTGGTGCGCACTCTCGCCTGCCTGTTCGGCGGCGCCATGGCCGGGCTCGCCGGCGCCTTCCTCTCGCTGTCCTACACGCCGATGTGGATGGAGGGGATGACGGCCGGCCGCGGCTGGATCGCGCTGGCGCTGGTCGTGTTCGGCTCCTGGCGCCCCTGGCGGGTGCTGCTCGGCGCCTATCTGTTCGGCGGGGTGACGATCCTGCAGCTGCACGCCCAGGGCATCGCCGGGATCGACCTGCCGTCCCAGGTCTTCAGCATGCTGCCCTACCTCGCCACCATCGCCGTGCTCGTGGTCATCGCGGCCGGCCCCTGGCGCGGCCGGCTGCAGGCACCGGCGGCGCTGGGCAAGCCGTTCCGCCCTTCCGTCTGATGATGCTCCTGGTATCCTCAGACCAATCAACAACGGAGGTCTCATGTCGATGCTGGTTTCCCGCCGGACGCTTCTCGCCGGCTCCGCTGCCGCCCTGGCCGCCTCGGCCCTGCCCGGGCGGGTGTGGGCCGCCGACCCGCTGAAGGTCGGCTTCATCTATATCGGCCCGGTCGGCGACTACGGCTGGACCCATGGCCACGACGTGGCCCGCCGGGAGGTCGAGGCGAAGTTCGGCGACAAGGTGAAGACGACCTTCGTCGAGAACGTGCCGGAAGGCCCGGATGCGGAGCGGGTGCTGCGCCAGCTGGCCCAGGCGGGGAACGAGCTGATCTTCACCACCTCCTTCGGCTATATGAATGCCACCATCCGCGCGGCGAAGGCGCTGCCGAAGGTGAAGTTCGAGCACGCCACCGGCTATCAGACCGCGCCCAACGTCAGCATCTACAACGCCCGCTTCTACGAGGGCCGCGCCATCTGCGGCACCATCGCCGGGCACCTGACCAAGACCGGCAATCTCGGCTATATCGGCTCGTTCCCGATCCCCGAGGTGGTGATGGGCATCAACGCCGTCGCCCTCTCCGCCCGCAGGATCCGGCCCGACGCCAAGGTCAAGGTGGTCTGGGCCAACAGCTGGTACGACCCGGGCAAGGAGAGCGACGCGGCCAAGGCGCTGATCGACGGCGGCGTCGACGTGCTGAGCCAGCACACCGACAGCCCGGCCCCCCTGCAGGTCGCGGAGAGCCGCAACGTCTACGCCTTCGGCCAGGCCTCGGACATGCGCAGCTTCGCGCCGAAGATGCACCTGACCGCGATCGTCGACGCCTGGGGCGAATACTATATCCGCCGGGTGCAGGCGGTGATCGACGGCAGCTGGAAGACCTCCAGCGTCTGGGAGGGGCTGAAGGAGGGCATGGTCGGCATGGCCCCCTACAACGAGGCGATCCCGGCCGACGTGGTGGCGGCGGCGGAGAAGGTCCGCCAGGGCATCATCGACGGCACCGGCCACCCCTTCGTCGGCCCGATCAAGAACCAGAAGGGCGAGCTGGTGGTGAAGGAGGGCGAGACCCTGAGCGACGAGCAGCTGCTGAAGATGGACTGGTATGTCGAGGGCGTGGAGGCCTGAGACACGGTCGTCCGTAGGTTGGGTTCGCGATGAGCGAACCCAACGCGGTCCCTGGGCGAAGTGTGAGTCCTGGAGCGCAGCCCCCTTCGAGTCCCCCCTCCCCTCGCGGGAGGGGGTTAGGGGGAGGGGGTTCTCGACGCCGGAGCCGAAATCTCTATGGTTCAACCTGCCCGATCAACACAGCTCCGGTCGTCTGCACCACACCCGCCAACTCGTGCATGACCTGTTCGTTGGAGAAGCGCAGAAGACGGAAGCCCTGATCTTCCAGCCAGCGTGTCCTCCGGGCATCGGCATCGACAGTCAGCTCGTGCGACGGCCCATCCACTTCGATGACCAGCCGCGCCGAGAGGCAGACGAAATCGACGATGAAGGGACCGAGGCGGTATTGGCGCCGGAAACGCAAACCGCCGACGCGGGTCTGGTTCTGCCGCAGGAACTGGACGCGTTCATCGGCCATCGGCCTGTTGCCTCGAAAACCCCCTCCCCCTACCCCCCTCCCGCGAGGGGAGGGGGGAGTCCATTGTGCGGCGGCGCCGTGCGCAAAGGCTACTGCGCGATAGGAAACGGCATCGCCAAAGGCGGAATCGAGGAGCGGCCATGACCGCCCCTCTCTATCTCGACCATCTCGCCTCCACCCCGCTGGATCCCGAGGTGCTCGCCGCGATGCGGCCGTGGCTCGATCCGGCCGCGGTCGGCAACCCGCATGCCGCGCGGCACCGGCCGGGCTGGCGGGCGGCCGAGGCGATCGATGCGGCGCGGGCCGAGGTGGCGGCGCTGATCGGCGCCCGGCCGGGCGAGATCCTGTTCACCGGCGGCGCCACCGAGGCCAACAACCTCGCCCTGCTGGGCGGCACGCCCGAAGGCTGGCCCGTCATCGCCTCGGCGATCGAACACCCCAGCGTGCTGGCCTGCCTGCCGGAGCTCGCCGCGCGAGGCCATCGCACCGCGACCCTGCCGGTCGGGCCGGACGGGACCGCCGACCTCGACGCGCTGAAGACGCTGCTGGCCGGCCGCCCGGCCCTGGTCTCGCTGATGGCCGCCAACAACGAGATCGGCACGATCCAGCCGCTGGCCGAGGCCGCCCGGATCTGCGCCAAGGCCGGCGCCCTGCTGCACAGCGACGCCGTGCAGCTGCTGTCGACCGGCGCCATCGATGTCCGCGCCCTCGACCTGGCCTTCCTCAGCCTGTCCGGGCACAAGCTGTACGGCCCGATGGGCATCGGCGCCCTGTTCGTGCGCGAGGGCACGACGCTGCGGCCCCTCCTGCTCGGCGGCGGCCAGCAGCAGGGGCGCCGTGCCGGCACCCTGCCGACCGCGCTCTGCGTCGGGCTCGGCGCCGCCTGCCGCCTGGCCCGGCAGCTCCGCTCGGCCGATGCACAGCGCCTGACCGCCCTGCGCGAGCGCCTGTTCGCGGTACTGCGGCGCGAGCTGCAGGACCTGCGCCGCAACGGCTCTCCGGATCACGGCCTGCCCGGCTGCCTCAATGTCAGCCTGCCCGGGCTGGACGCCGCCGACCTGCTGCTCGACCTGCCGGATCTGGCGCTGTCCACCGGCTCCGCCTGCTCCACCGGCAGCCCGGAGCCGTCGCATGTGCTGCGCGCCATCGGCCTGTCGCCGGAAGCCGCCCATGGCAGCCTGCGCTTCGGCCTCGGCCGCGGCACCACGGAATCCGACATCGACCAGGCCGCGGCCCGCCTGGTCGCGGCGATCACAGCACGAGGTCAGGGCTGAGCAGCGCCCGCGTGTGCTCCACCAGATAGTCCGAGAACACCCGCACCTTGGCCGGCAGGAAGCTGCGATGCGGGTACAGCACCGCCAGCACCACCGGCTCCGGCGGGTGGTCGGGCAGCACCACCTGCAGCGCGCCGCTGCGCAGATGGGCCGCCACCTCCCACACCGGCTTCATGACGATGCCGCGGCCATCGATCGCCCATTGCGTCAACACGTCGCCGTCATCGGCGTCGAAGCTGCCGCGCACCGGCACCTTGGACGGGCCGTCCCTGCCCTCCAGCGTCCACTGGTATTGCCGCGACCCGGGGAAGCGCAGCAGCAGGCAGTTGTGGCCCATCAGCTCCTCCGGCGACTTCGGATTGCCTTGGGCCTCGAGATAGGACGGCGCCGCGCACAGCACCCGCCGGCAATCGGCGATCTTGCGCAGCACGAAGCTGGAATCCTTCATCTCCGCCATGCGGATCGCCAGGTCCACCGCCTCGCCCAGCAGGTCGAGCAGATGGTCGGACAGACGCAGCCGGACCTCGACCCGGGGGTAGAGCTCGTGGAACTGCGGCACCAGCGGCGCCAGGACGCGGCGGCCGAAGCCGAGCGGCGCCGTCACCCGCAGGCTGCCCGACGGCACGCCGCTGGTGGTGGCGACGCTGGTCTCGGCCCGCTCCATCGCATCCAGCACCACCAGGCAGTGGCGGTAGAAGGTCTGGCCGTGCTCGGTGGTCTGCACCTGGCGGGTGGTGCGGTTCAGCAGGCGGACGCCGAGATGCTGCTCCAGCTGCTGGATGCGGTGGCTGACCACCGCCGGCGACATGCGCACCTGCCGGCCGGCGGCCGACAGGCTGCCCAGCTCGACCACGCGCACGAACACCCGCATGTTCTCCAGCAGTGCCAATCCGCGGCCATCCCCTGTTCATCGTCATTCCCGCGAAAGCGGGAATCTTTTCGGACCTTTTCTTATACAGCAAAGAGATCCCCGCTTTCGCGGGGATGACGCCTGAGGCGAGTGTCGGCCCATTCGCCTCAGGCGATTATAGCGATTCTTTTGAAAGTGCTGTGTGCCGCCGGTGCTTCCCGAAGCGAAAGGGTGTTCATTAGGCTGGTCAGCACAGGGACAGCCGCGGGTGCGGCCAGCGGAAACGGCGGAGGCGACGGCATGGAGCCGATCATCTGGGAGTGGATCAACCTCGTGGCCCGCTGGGTGCACGTGATCACCGCCATCGCCTGGATCGGCTCGTCCTTCTATTTCGTCGCCCTCGACCTCAGCCTGAAGAAGCGCGAGGACCTGCCGGTGGGCGCCGGCGGCGAAGCCTGGCAGATCCATGGCGGCGGTTTCTACAACATGGTCAAGTACCTGGTGGCACCGGACCGGCTGCCGAAGGAGCTGACCTGGTTCAAATGGGAGGCCTACTCCACCTGGATCAGCGGCTTCTTCCTGCTCTGCGTCCTGTATTACCGCGGCGCCGACCTGTTCCTGATCGACCCGCAAGTGTCGCTGTTCTCGCCCAAGGAGGCGATCGCGATCAGCGTGGTCAGCCTGGCCCTGGGCTGGCTGGCCTATGACCTGTTGTGCAAGTCGCCGCTGGGCGAGAGCGACGTCAAGCTGGCCGCCGCCGGCTTCATCGGGCTGGTCGCGGCGGCCTATGGCTTCGCCCAGGTGTTCAGCGGCCGCGGCGCCATGCTGCAGATGGGCGCGCTGATCGGCACCATGATGGTGGCCAACGTCTTCTTCCTGATCATTCCGAACCAGCGCAAGGTGGTCGACGCCCTGATCGCCGGGCAGTCGCCCGACCCGAAGCTGGGCCGGCAGGCCAAGCAGCGGTCGCTGCACAACAACTACCTGACCCTGCCGGTCCTGTTCCTGATGCTCAGCAACCACTACCCGCTGGCCTTCGGGTCGCACTGGGCCTGGGTGATGACGGCGCTGGTGCTGGTGATGGGCGGGGTGATCCGGCACTTCTTCAACTCGCGCCACGCCGGCAAGGCGACGCCGTGGTGGACCTGGGGGGTGGCGACCGCGTGCATGGCGGCGATCGTCTGGCTGTCGACCCTGCCGCCGCCGCGCGAGCATGAGGTGGCGACCGCGACCAAGCCGTGGATCGGCGTGCCGGCACAGGCCCCGGTGCAGACGGCCGCCGCGGTGGACCCGAAGCCGGTGTCCTTCGCCCAGGTGGCGGACATCGTCGTCTCCCGCTGCAGCATGTGCCATTCCACCATGCCGGGCTGGGAGGGCATCAACGAGGCGCCGCGCGGCGTGCTACTGGACTCGCCGGAGGAGATCCGGCGCCACGCCGGCCTGATCCGTCTGCAGGCGGTGCTGACCCACGCCATGCCGCCGGCCAATGTCAGCCAGATCACGCCGGAGGAGCGCGACCTTCTCGGGCGCTGGACGGCCGATCCCGACCAGGCCGTGCAGTGAGGCCCAAGATGTCCTCGGCCTTCCCTCCTTTGTCATCCTCGGGCTTGACCCGAGGATCCAGGGGCCATCGAGAGCGGTGCCTGTGGCCCCTGGATTGCCCGGTCAAGCCGGGCAATGACAGAAAGGGTGTCGTGACGACACTCGGCTGGAATCCCGGATGACCGGAGACGTGAGATGACCGCTATCACCGCCCTGCGGGGCCGCCTGCTGAGCTTTCTCGCCGCCCCGAAGGGCGCCGGCGACACAGCGAGCTACCGCTACATCCCGGACGGGGTGGTGGTGGTCGAGGACGGCCGGATCACCCGGGTCGGGCCGGCCGCCGAGATCCTGCCGGCGCTGCCGCCCGGCACCGCGGTCGACCACTATCCGGACGAGCTGATCCTGCCCGGCTTCATCGACGCGCATCTGCATTTCCCGCAGACCCAGGTGATCGCCTCCTACGGCGCGCAGCTGCTGGAGTGGCTGCAAAAATACACCTTCGTCGCCGAGCAGCGTTACGGCGACCAGGCCTATGCCGACCGCCAGGCGGAATGGTTCCTGGCCGAGCTGCTGGCCAACGGCACCACCACCGCCGCGGTCTATGGGTCCGTCCATCCGGAGTCGGCGGAAGCCTTATTTTCGGCGGCAGAGGTGATGGGCACCGCCATGATCGCCGGCAAGGTGATGATGGACCGCAACGCCCCGCCCGGCCTGCTGGACACCGCCCAGTCGTCCTATGACGACAGCAAGCGGCTGCTGCAGCGCTGGCACGGCAAGGGCCGCCAGCGCTATGCCGTCACCCCGCGCTTCGCCATCACCTCGACCGAGGCGCAGCTGGAGGCGGCGGGCGCGCTGGCCCGGGAGTTCCCGGACGCCTATGTCCAGACCCACATCGCCGAGAACCTGAAGGAGATCGAGGCGGTCCGCGAGCTGTTCCCGGACAGCCGCGACTATCTCGACGTCTACGACACATACGGCCTGCTGGGCCCGAAGACCCTGTTCGGCCACTGCATCCATCTCGAGGAGCGCGAGCGGCAGCGCATGGCCGAGAGCGGCTCGGTCGCGGTGTTCTGCCCGACCTCGAACCTGTTCATCGGCAGCGGCCTGTTCCCGATGCGGGAGCTGCAGCGCCGCACCCCGCCGGTCCGGATCGCGGCCGCGACCGATGTCGGCGGCGGCACCAGCTATTCCATGCTGCGCACGCTCGGCGAGGGCTACAAGGTGCAGCAGCTGCAGGGCACCAACCTGTCGGCGCTGGAGGCCTTCCACCTGGTCACCGCCGGCAATGCCGAGGCGCTGGGCCTTGAGGACGAGATCGGCACCATCGCCCCCGGCCGCTGCGCCGACCTGGTGGTGCTGGACGCCCGCGCCACCGCCGCCATGGCGCACCGGATGGAGGCGGTCGAGGCCGATCTCGAGGAAGAACTGTTCATCCTCATGACTTTGGGGGATGATCGGTCGGTGAAGGCGACCTACATCCAAGGGCGCCGCATGCACGAACGGGAGGGAACGCGAAGCCGGTCACCGGCCTGAGCGTCCAGTCAGGAGCGCCATGGCCGAGATCGATCGCGACAGCGAGTCCTCCCCCGAACTGAAAATAGGGGACGAGCCGAAGACCGGGCAGGTCCGCTCGCTGCTCCGCGCCCTACGGCTGCTCGACACCGTGGCCGGCCGGGCCGAGGGCATGAGCCTGACCGAGCTGGCCCGCGCCACCGACCTCTCCGCCCCCACCGTCCACCGCCTGCTGACCACGCTGGAGGAGGCGCATTACGTGCGCTTCGACCCTGCCACCCGGCGCTGGACGGTCGGGGTGCAGGCCTTCCTCTCCGGCCTCGCCTATGCCGACGGCATGGGGCTGCGCCGCCTGGCCGACCCGCCGATGCGCACCCTGTTCGGCCTGTGCCACGAGACCGTGAACCTGGCGGTGGAGGAGCGCGGCACCATCCTCTACCTGCACCAGCTCGGCGATCCGGGCGCCAGCCTGCCGGGGTCGACGCCGCTGCCGGTGCACGGCTCCGGCGCCGGCAAGGCGCTGCTGTCGGCCAAGACCGACCCGGTGCTGTCGCGCACCCTGCCCGCTTTGGCCCTGACCCGGCTGACCGAGAAGACGGTGCCGGACCTGCCCAGCCTGCGCGACCAGATCAGCCGCGCCCGCCGCTCCGGCTACGCCATCGACGACGAGGAGCACCTGTCCGGCGTGCGCTGCGTCGCCTCGCCGATCCTCGACCGCGGCGGCCGCCCGGTGGCGGCACTGTCGATCTCCGCCCCGCGCGAGCGCATGGGCGACGACCGCATCGGCCAGATCGGCATGCTGGTGCGCCAGGCGGCCGAGAAGGTCACCCTGCAGCTCGGCGGCCGGCCGCACTGAGGTGCTTCAAACATTCCGAACTGCGGTATGATCACAGGCGTCATAGTTCGGATTGACCATGCCACGCCGCGAGCCGATCACCGCCGATGAGCTGATGCGCCGCCTTGAGGCCGACCCTGAGTGGGTGGCTCGACGAGCCGAGGAGGAACGCCTTCATGAGGAGCGGACCGCCGCTCTCAGGGAGAACGAGGCCCCGCTGATCGCGGCGCTAAAAGATGTCGGCATTGACGTCAGATCTGCTTGGCTCTTGAGCAACAAGAATCCGAAATATCGTTCTGCAATTCCCATTCTGCTCGACCACTTGGACCGTGAGTACTTCGACCGCATCCGAGAGGGGATTGCTCGCTCCCTCGGCGCGCCAGAAGCTCGGCAGCTTGCCTGGGACAAGATTCTCTCTGTTCTGCAGCAACTAAGATCCGCGCCACAAAGCGACTTCAGAGATGGGTTGGTAGCCGCAGTGAGCGGCATGGCCCGATCGGCAGATCTGCCCAAGCTCATCGAGTTGGTGGCTGATCCTGCCCTCGGCCAATCACGTCTGCTGTTGATCCCCAAGCTATCGCGATCAAGGCAGCCGGAGGCACTGGCGATCTTGGAGAAGCTGAAAGATGATCCTGATCTTTACAAAGAAATTTCGTACCGCTTGAAACGAAAGACGCCCCATGGGCAGTCGGCTGCTCGGCGCTCTTAGTAAGTTGCGAGCGGCGGGAAAAGTCACCCTGTAGCTCGGAAGCCGGTCGCACCAAGGTAACCGTCAGCGATCCAGTTCGGCGATCGAACGGCGCAGGTGATCGGCATTGGCGGGCGTGCTGAGGAGATGAAGCGTCTCCCGCATCCCCTCGAACTCGGCCAGGGGCAGGATCACCACTGCCTCGTGGTTCTGACGGGTCACGACCAGCTCCGTCCGGTCGGCCTCGACGCGGTCGAGGTAGCCGGCAAGATCGGCCAGCAGGTCGGAAAACGTAACTTCAGGTATGGCCGGCTTCGCTTTCAGGGGTGGGGCCTCCCCACATTGTCATTGCCGGGCTTGACCCGGCAATCCAGAAGGTGTCGACAGCCTCTGGATGCTTGGGATAGGCGCCCCCTCTCCACCGCTTCCACCAGGTGAAAAAGACCGTTCCGGTCCGCCGCTTTTCACGCCCTGGAATGTTTCGGGCCGCCGCTGGCTCCGCCCCTCCCCGCCCGCCACCATCGCCCGAGAACCTTCGAACGGGAGGGCATGATGCCCAAGATGACGGCGATGGAAGCGGCGGTGCATGTGCTGCGCAGCGAAGGCGTGGAGGTGGCGTTCGGCGTGCCGGGCGCGGCGATCCTGCCCTTCTACGAGGCGCTGAAGGACAGCGGCATCCGCCATGTGCTGGTGCGGCACGAGGAGGGCGGCACCCATGCCGCCGAGGGCTACACCCGGGCCCGGGCCGGGGCGATCGGCGTCTGCATCGGCACCTCCGGCCCCGCCGGCACCAACATGATCACCGGCCTGTACTCCGCCATCGCGGATTCGATCCCGATTCTGTGCATCACCGGCCAGGCGCCGCGCGCCAAGCTGCACAAGGAGGATTTCCAGGCGGTCGACATCGCCGCCATCGCCCGGCCCGTGACCAAATGGGCGATCACGGTGATGGAGGGCGCCCAGGTGCCCTGGGTGTTCCGCCGTGCCTTCCAGATCATGCGCTCCGACCGGCCCGGCCCGGTGCATATCGACCTGCCGATCGACGTGCAGAAGGAGATCATCGACTACGATCCCGAGACCGACGCGCCGCTGCCCGTGTCGCGCCCGGCGCCGAATCCGAGCGCCATCGCCCGCGCCGTCGACATGCTGCTGGCCGCCGAGAAGCCGCTGATCGTCGCCGGCGGCGGCATCATCAACGCCGAGGCGTCCGACCTCCTGGTCGAGTTCGCCGAGCTGGTGAACGTGCCGGTGGTGCCGACGCTGATGGGCTGGGGCACGATCCCCGACGACCACCCGCTGAACGCCGGCATGGTCGGGCTGCAGACCCAGCACCGCTACGGCAACGCCACCTTCCTGCAGAGCGATCTGGTGCTGGGCATCGGCAGCCGCTGGGCCAACCGCCACACCGGATCGACGGACGTCTACACCAAGGGCCGCAAGTTCATCCATGTCGACATCGAGCCGACCCAGATCGGCCGGGTGTTCTGCCCGGACCTGGGCATCGTCGCCGATGCGAAACTGGCGCTGGAGGCGCTGATCGCCGAGGCCCGCGGCCGCCGCCTGCCGAAGCGCGAGGCCTGGGTCGGCGCGGTGCAGGAGCGCAAGCGCACCATGCTGCGCCGGACCGATTTCGACAACACGCCGATCAAGCCGCAGCGGGCCTTCCAGGAGATCAACGCCGCCTTCGGCCGCGACACCCGCTTCGTCACCGCGATCGGCCTGTACCAGATCGCGTCGGGCCAGTTCCAGAAGGTGTACAAGCCGCGCAACTACATCATCTGCGGCCAGGCCGGCCCCTTGGGCTGGGAGGTCTCGGCCTGCACCGGCGCCAAGCTGGCCGACCCGTCGGCCGAGGTGGTCGGCATCGTCGGCGACTATTCGCTGCAGTTTCTGATCGAGGAGCTGGCGGTGGCCGCGCAGTACCGCATCCCCTTCGTGCTGGTGGTGCTGAACAACGCCTATCTCGGCCTGATCCGCCAGGCGGAGCGCGGCTACAACATGGATTACGAGGTCCAGCTCTCGTTCCAGAACATCAACGCGCCGGAGATCGGCGATTACGGAGTCGACCACGTCAAGGCGGCGGAGGCCTTCGGCTGCATCGCCCGCCGGGTGTTCGACCCGGCCGAGATCGGCCCGGCCCTTGCCTGGGCCCGTACCCGCGCCACCCAGGCCAGCCTGCCGGTCATGGTCGAGATCATCACCGAGCGGGTGACCAACATCGCCATGGGGCCGGAGATCGACAAGATCACCGAGTTCGAGGAGGTCATCGACCTCGCCCCCGTCCCGGCCCGCGAGCCGGAGACGGTGTAGCGACAACGCCGAGCCCATCGCAGACAAAGCGGCCGGGCCGGTGCCACCCCCTCACCCGGAACCGCTGACGTGGTTCCGACCTCTCCCCTGGGGAGAGGTGAACAAACCCTCTCCTCGGGGAGAGGGAGGGGCCCGGCGCCGCAGGCGACGGGAGGGTGAGGGGGCGGCCGGGAACGGTCGGTCCATGAACAAGAACCCTACCCGGAGCCCTTCATGCCGCGCTTCGCCGCCAACCTCACCATGCTGTTCAACGAGCATTCCTTCCTCGACCGCTTCGGCCGCGCCGCCGAGGCCGGCTTCACCGGGGTCGAGTACCTGTTCCCCTATCCCTATCCGAAGGAGGAGCTGGCCGAGCGGCTGCAGCGCCACGGCCTGACCCAGGTGCTGCACAACCTGCCGGCCGGCGACTGGGCCAAGGGCGAGCGCGGCATCGCCTGCCTGCCCGACCGCCGCGGCGAGTTCCAGGACGGGGTCGGCCAGGCCATCGACTACGCCACCGCGCTGGGCTGCCGCCAGCTCAACTGCCTGGCCGGCAAGCGGCCGGCGGGCGTGGCCGAGACGGTGCTGGGCGACACGCTGGTCGACAACCTGCACTTCGCCGCCAAGGCGCTGGGCGAGGCCGGCATCACCCTGCTGGTCGAGCCGATCAACACCCGCGACATCCCGGGCTTCTTCCTCAGCGGATCGCAGCAGACGCTGGACCTGCTCGACGCGGTCGAGGCGCCGAACACCAAGCTGCAATACGACATCTATCACATGCAGATCATGGAGGGAGATTTGGGTCCGACGCTGCAGGCGCTGATCTCCCGCATCGGCCACATCCAGGTCGCCGACAACCCCGGCCGGCACGAGCCGGGCACCGGTGAGATCCACCACCCCTTCCTGTTCCGCCTGCTCGACGCGCTCGGCTATGCCGGCTGGGTCGGCGCCGAATACGTGCCGCAATCCGGCACCGAGGCCGGCCTCGGCTGGTTCGCGCCGTATCGGGCCAGGGCCACCGTGGCCGCCTGAGCCATGGCCCGCCCCCCCCCCCCCCCCCCCCCCCCCGGCGCGGGCCCCCCCCCCCCCCGCGGCGAGGC
>NZ_JASATH010000137.1:0-22161 GCF_038440215.1 Inquilinus sp. OTU3971
ATTCGTGCAGGAGGTCTGCCGCAAGATCGGCTACCCGCCGGACCCGATCCGGCTGCCCCAGAGCTGGGACGAGGTCGCCGAGACGAAGGCCGCCCCGGCGGCGGAGGCGGCCGAGGCTGCCGATCGCGAGCCCGGAGAGGGCTGGTCCCCGCCGCCGGACGACTCCGCCGCCGGCGGGCCCATGCCCAAGCCGGCGAACCCGGACAGCAGTTGAGGGCTGCGTCGCTTGTTACGCCTGCCGATTGCCCGACCAGCCCAGCCTTCCACACTCCCCCTCCCCTTGCGGGAGGGGGGCGGGGGAGGGGCTGCGCGCGTCTGCGCGCGAATGGCATGGCTGAGGAGGTTGGATCAGGCGCATGCCGGTCCTGGCTGCGACAACCCCCCCGCAAGGGGAGGGGGAGAAATGTCATGGGAAAGGCGGCACAAACCCCGTTTCCGAGGCTCCGGCCCGTTTGCGTCCGGCCGGCCCACCTCCTATAACCAGCGCACGATTCCCCGATCCGGCAGTTATCGAGCGCGCGATGCACGACATCCGATTCATCCGAGAGCATCCCGAGGCCTTCGACAAGGGGATGGCTCGGCGGGGTCTGTCGCCGGTCGCCGCCGAGCTGCTGTCGCTGGACGAGCGCCGGCGCCAGATCACCACCGAGCTGCAGGGGCTGCAGACCCGCCGCAACGCCGCCTCCAAGGAGATCGGCGCCGTCAAGTCCAAGGGCGGCGACGCCCAGGCGCTGATGGACGAGGTCGCCTCGATCAAGGCGAGGATGGGCGAGCTGGAGCAGGCCGACCGCGACGCCGAGGCGGCGCTGGCGGCGCGGCTGGCCGAGCTGCCGAACATCCCCGACGACGACGTGCCCGACGGGCCGGACGAGAGCGCCAATGTCGAGATCCGGCGCACCGGCGAGCCGCGCCGGCTGAACTCCGCCCGCGACCATGTCGATCTCGGCGAGGGCCTGGGGCTGATGGACTTCGCCGCGGCCTCCAAGCTGTCCGGCGCGAGGTTCGTGGTCCTGCGCGGCGCGCTGGCCCGGCTCGAACGTGCCATCGGCCAGTTCATGATCGACCTGCATGTCGGCGAGCACGGCTACACCGAGATCGCGCCGCCCTTGATGGTGCGCGACGAGGCCGTGTTCGGCACCGGGCAATTGCCCAAATTCGCCGAGGATCTGTTCCGCACCAACACCGGCCACTGGCTGATCCCGACCGCCGAGGTACCGCTGACCAACCTGGTCGCCGGCGAGATCCTGGACCAGGCGGGGCTGCCGCTGCGCTTCACCGCGCTGACGCCGAGCTTCCGCTCCGAGGCCGGCTCGGCCGGGCGCGACACCCGCGGCATGATCCGCCAGCACCAGTTCAGCAAGGTCGAGCTGGTCAGCATCACCACGCCCGAGCAGTCGGTGGCCGAGCATGAGCGGATGACGGAATGCGCCGAGACCGTGCTGAAGCGGCTCGGCCTGGCCTTCCGCACCGTGGTGCTGTGCACCGGCGACATCGGCTTCTCCGCCCGCAAGACCTACGACATCGAGGTCTGGCTGCCGGGGCAGGGGCGGTACCGCGAGATCTCCTCCTGCTCCAACTGCGGCGAGTTCCAGGCCCGGCGGATGCAGGGGCGGTTCCGGCCGGAGGGCGAGAAGGGCACGCGCTTCCTGCACACGCTGAACGGCTCCGGCGTCGCCGTCGGCCGCGCCCTGATCGCGGTCATGGAGACCTATCAGCGGCAGGACGGCGCGATCGAGGTGCCGGAGGTGCTGCGGCCCTATATGGGCGGGCTCGAGATCCTGGACGTGAAGGGCTGACGATGCGCATCCTCCTGGCCAATGACGATGGCATCAATTCCACCGGCTTCTCGGTGCTCGAGCGCATCGCCCGCGAGCTCTCGGACGACGTCTGGGTCTGCGCGCCCGAGACCGAGCAGTCGGCCGCCAGCCATTCCCTGACCATCCACCGGCCGCTGCGCCTCAGGAAGATCGAGGAGAAGCGCTTCGCCGTCGACGGCACGCCGACCGACTGCGTGCTGCTGGCCGTCAACCACATGATGAAGGACAAGCGGCCCGACCTGGTGATGTCCGGCGTCAACCACGGCCGCAACATCGCCGAGGACGTGACCTATTCCGGCACCATCGCCGCGGCGATGGAGGCGACGATGCTGGGCATCCGCGCCATCGCCTTCAGCCAGCAATTCGCCGACGGCCGCCGCCCGGATTGGGAGACGGCGGGGCGCTGGGGCGCCGAGGTGGCGCGCAAGGCGATCGCCACGGACTGGCCGGACCAGGTGCTGGTCAACGTCAACTTCCCGGCGGTCGATCCGGACGCGGTCACCGGCATCGCCGTGGTGCCGCACGGCCTTCGCAAGATCGGCGACGTGCTGGAGGAGCGACTCGATCCGCGCGGCCGCACCTATTTCTGGATCGGCACCAGCCGGACGGAAGAGGCGCTGCAGGGCGACGAGACCGACGTGTCCGCCCTGCGCGACGGCCGGATCACGGTGACGCCGCTGCATCTCGACCTGAACCACGCCGCCGCGATCCAGTCCCTCCGCGGCGCGTTCGCCAAGTAAGGGCGTCGCCCATGATCGCCGAGCCGCGGCTGATCCGGCTGTTGATGCATCTCCGCCGGTCGGGGATCACGGATCATCGCGTCCTCGGCGCGATCGAGCGGGTGCCGCGCGAGGCCTTCGTGCCCGACGCCTTCCTCGACCAGGCCTATGAGGACATCGCCCTGCCGATCGGCCACGGCCAGACCATCAGCCAGCCGATGGTGGTCGGGCTGATGACCCAGGCGCTGGAGGTCGGCGACCGCCACAAGGTGCTGGAGATCGGCACCGGCTCCGGCTACCAGGCGGCGGTGCTGGCGCGGATCTGCCGCCGGCTCTACACCATCGAGCGGCACAAGCCGCTGCTCGACCTGGCGCTGGAGCGGATCGCCGGCATGCGCATCAGCAACATCACCGCGCGCTGGGGCGACGGCATGAAGGGCTGGCCGGAACAGGCGCCGTTCGACCGCATCATCGTCACTGCCGCGCATCGCGGCGACCTGCCGCCCCCGGCGCTGACGGACCAGCTCGCGATCGGTGGTATAATCGTGATTCCCATGGGGGACGAGAAGCGGAACCAGCGCGTGGTCCGTTTCACGCGCACCGAGACCGGGTTGGAGCGGGAGGATCTGTGGCCAGTTCGCTTCGTGCCGTTGCTGCCGGACCTTCCCGACGGGGAGGATGGCGGTCCATCCTACTGATGACGCTCGCCACGGCGAGCCTCGCAGCCTGCAACGTCCCGCCGGGCGCCGACGACATGGCGCAGCGGCCGGCGACCGTCCAGGTCCAGCCGGGCGATGACGTGCTCGCCATCGTCCGCCGCTACGACGTGTCGATGCCGGCGCTGATCGCGCTGAACGGGCTGCAGCCGCCTTACGCGCTGCAGTCCGGCCAGACGCTGCGCCTGCCGGGTTCCCCGGGCTCCGCGCCGGGGCCGGCGCCGACCATCACGCTGCCCGGGGCCGTGGCGACGACACCGGGCGCGACCGCGCCGATGGGCGGTACGCCGCTCAACACCGTGCCGTCGACCGCAAGCGGGCTGGCCGTGCAGCGCTTGCCGCCGCCGGGCGGTGCCGCAGCGCCGGTGGTGCCGGGCACGGCTCCGCCGGCCGTGCCGGGTGCAGTCCCGCCCGCCGGCGCCGTGACCGGCCCGACCCCGGTGTCGCCGACGACCGGCGCGCCGACCTCGATCGTGCCGAAGCCGCCGCCCGCGACGGTGCCGCCGGTCGCCAGCGCCACCGTGCCGCCGCCCGCCGCGGTGCCGCAGGCCGCGGCCCGGGGCGGCCGCTTCGCCTGGCCGCTGACCGGCTCGGTGATCGCCGGCTTCAACGCGCCGCTCGCCGGCAAGCCGAACCAGGGCATCAACATCTCCGCCCCGGCCGGCACGGCGATCAAGGCGGCCGGCCCCGGCACCGTCGCCTATGCCGGCAACGAGCTGCGCGGCTACGGCAACCTGGTGCTGATCCAGCACGGCGACGGGCTGGTCACCGCCTATGCCCATGCCGCGTCGCTGTCGGTGAAGAAGGGCGACACGGTCACCGCCGGCCAGACCATCGGCACCGTCGGCCAGACCGGCGCGGTCGACGCGCCGCAGCTGCATTTCGAGGTGCGCAAGAACAGCGCGCCGGTCGACCCGAAACAGTACCTGCCGTGAGCTAAGAGCGTTCCACCGGCGCCAGCTCGGCCAGGAGGGCATCGCGGAAGGCGCGCACTGCGGCCGGCAGGGTGCGGCCGGCCATGGTCAGGATGTGCAGCGTGCTGTCGGTCATGCTCTCATCGGCCACCGGCACCGCGACGAAGTCGCCCAGCTCCACCCGCCCGGGGTCGCGGATGGCGCTGGTGAAGTGGATGCAGCCTTCGATGTCGCTGAAGCGGCGCAGCGCGGCCATCGAGTTGGTCGACAGCACCGGCTCCAGCGCCAGTCCCTGCAGGTTGCAGCAGGCGTCGATCAACTGCCGCTGGGTCCGGTCCGGGTCCGGCAGGGCGACCGGATGGGGCAGGGTCTCGGCCAGGGTGAGGCTCTCCCGCCCGGCCAGCTCGTGGCGGCGCGGCATCAGCGCGTGCATCGGCCGGCGGATCATCCGCTCCACCGCCGTGCCGCGCGGCGGCGCCAGGTTGAAGGTGACGCCGATGTCGGTCTCGCCGTCCTGCACCCGCCGCGCGATCTCGATGGAGGTGCCGACCCAGAGGTGGAAGGTCACGCCGGGGTGCCGGCGGCGGAACGCGGCCACCGCCTCCGGCAGGATGTCGAGCGCGAAGCCCTCGAAGCTGGCCAGCCGGACATGGCCGCGATGCGGGCCCTGCAGCTCGCGGATCTCGGCGGCCGCACGCTCGCCGTCCAGCATCGACCGGCGGGCATGGGCGGCCAGGATCTCGCCGGCCGCGCTCGGCACCATGCCGCGGGGCCGGCGCTCGAACAGCTCGGCCCCCAGCTCGCGCTCCAGCTTGGCGATCTGCCGGCTGATGGCGGAGGCGGCGACGTTCAGCCGCTTCGACGCATCCGCGATCGAACCGGACCGGGCGACTTCCAGGAAATACCGAAGGGCGGTGCTCTGCATGGCGCTGCTCTCGTCCGTTGCCGCGATGGCAACGCGTTGTGCGAATTATAGCGCTTGTGGCATGTGGATCGCGTTCCTACCAGGGATGACGAACGAAACCTGGACAGGGATGGCGATGGACAGCTTTTCGCCCGAGGCGATCGCGGAAGCCGTGGAGACCCGCCGGCATCTGCACGCGAACCCCGAGTTGAAATACGAGGAGCGCGGCACCGCCGATCTGGTGGCCTCGCGGCTGCGCGGCCTCGGCTACGCGGTCGAGACGGGGTTGGCCGAGACCGGCGTGGTCGGGCTGCTCGACACCGGCCGGCCCGGGCCGACCATCGCGCTTCGCGCCGACATGGACGCGCTGCCGATCCTCGAGGACACCGGCCTTCCCTATGCCTCTAAGATCCCCGGCAAGATGCACGCCTGCGGCCATGACGGGCACACCGCCTCGCTGCTGCTGGCCGCGCGCGGCCTCGCCGGGATGACTGATCGCCTGTCCGGCCGGATCAAGCTCTTGTTCCAGCCGGCGGAGGAGGGCGGGCTAGGCGCCGCCCGGATGATCGAGGCCGGCGCGCTGGACGGCGTCGCCGCGATCTACGGCTACCACAACCGCCCGGCCTATCCGCTCGGCCGGGTCTTCGCCAAGTCCGGCCCGACCATGGGCGGCAGCTCGCTCTACGAGGTCACGATCTCCGGCAAGGGCGGCCACGCCTCGCGGCCCGACCTGGCGATCGACCCGATCTTCGTCGGCACCGCCGTGGTGCAGGGGCTGCAGAGCGTGGTGTCGCGCCGCCTGTCGCCGCTGGAATCCGGCGTCGTCACCGTCACCCAGTTCCATGGCGGCAACAGCCACAACATCATCCCGATGGCGGCGACGCTGGCGATCAACACCCGCGACGGGTCGCCCGCGGCGTATGAGCGGATCGACCAGGAGCTGCGCTGGGTGATCGCCCAGATCTGCAAGGCGCACGGCGCCACCGCGGCGATCGAGCAGACCATGCGCATCCCATCAGTGGTCAACGACGCCGCCGAAACCGACTTCGTGCTGGCGACCGCGCTCGACACGGTCGGCCCGGAGCGCTCCGGCCGGATGGACGCGCTGCCGACCATGGGGGCGGAGGATTTCGCCTTCTATCTCGAGCAGGTGGCGGGCTGCTTCTTCTTCGTCGGCAACGGCGAGGACAGCGCCTATCTGCACCATCCCCGCTACGACTACCGCGACGAGATCCTGCCGGTCGCCGCCGGGATGTTCACCGCCATCGCCGAACGCCGGCTGGGGGGCCGCTGACCATGACCGCCTCGACCGTCGAAACCCGCTCCGCCATGCAGCGCTTCCTCGCCCTGATCGAGCGGGCCGGCAACCGCCTGCCGCATCCGTTCCTGCTGTTCCTGATCCTCTGCGGCGTCGTCGCCGTGCTGTCCTGGCTGATGGCCATGGGCGGCGCCTCCGGCATCAACCCGAAGACCGGCAAGGAGATCGCGGTCCAGAGCCTGATCTCCGGCGACGGGCTGGTCTTCGCCCTGACCTCGATCGCCAAGAACTACGTCAACTTTCCGCCGCTCGGCGTCATCCTCGTGATCATGCTGGCGATCGGCGTGGCCGATAAGGTCGGCATGATCGCCAGCCTGATGCAGGTCAGCGTGATCAAGGCGCCGCGGCACCTGACGACTTTCGTCATCTTCCTGGTCGGCATGTGCAGCCACCTCGCCTCCGACGCCGCCTACATCGTGCTGATCCCGCTCTCGGCCATGATCTTCCAGGCGGTCGGGCGCAACCCGCTGGTCGGCGCCGTCACCGGCTATGTCGCGGTCGGCGCCGGCTACGACGCCAGCCTCTTCATCACCCCGGTCGACATCATCCTGTCCGGCATCACCACCGGCGCGGCGCATGCGATCGACCCCAACGCCTATGTCTCGCCGCTCGACAACTACTACTTCATCGCCTGCTCGGCGGTGCTGCTGTCGCTGGTCGGCACGCTGGTGATCGAACGGATCGTCGAGCCGCTGGCCGGCAAATACACCGGCGACGTGGTGCTGAAGCTGGAGCCGATCGGCCAGGTCGAGAGCCGGGCGCTGAAGCGCGTCGGCTGGGTGGCGCTGGCCTTCCTCGTCGTGGTGCTGGCGGCGGTGCTGCCGGCCGGGTCGCCGCTGCGCAACGAGCAGGGCGGGCTGGTGCCTTCTCCCTTCCTCGAAGGCATCGTCGCCATCCTGGCGGTGTTCTTCCTGACGCTCGGCTGGGTCTACGGCTCTGCGGTCGGCAAGGTGAAGAGCGCCCGCGACGTCGCCGGCTTCATGGCCGAGGCGGTGAAGGAGCTGGCGCCGACCCTGGTGCTGTTCTTCGCCATCTCGCAGTTCCTGGCCTGGTTCCGCTGGACTAATCTCGGCGAATGGATTGCGATCCACGGCTCGCATCTGCTCGACACCGGCGGCCTGGGCGGCACGCCGCTGGTGGTGGCCTTCGTCTTGCTGGCCATGGTGATGAGCGTCTTCATCACCTCCGGCTCGGCGCAATGGTCGCTGATGGCGCCGGTCTTCGTGCCGATGATGATGCTGGTGGGGCTGGAGCCGGCGCTGGTCCAGGCCGCCTTCCGCATCTCGGACTCGGTCACCAACGTGATCTCGCCGATGAGCCCGTATTTTGCCGTCTGCCTGGCCTTCCTGCAGCGCTATCAGAAGGATGCCGGCATCGGCACGCTGGCGGCGATGACGCTGCCGATCTCGATCGGTTTCCTGGTCGCCTGGACCGCCTTCCTGGTGCTGTGGGTCGAACTCGGCCTGCCGCTGGCTCCCGGCGTCGGGCTGTTCCTGAACTGACGGGAGGGGGTGGCGCGGGCCGCCCCTTCTCCTACTTCGCCGGCTCCAGCCGCTTGCCCAGGCGGCCGGCCAGGTCCTGGATGTACTGCCAGGCGACGCGGCCGGAGCGGGAGCCGCGGGTGATGGTCCATTCCAGCGCCTCGGCCCGCAGCGTCTCGGGCGCGATCTCCAGGCCGAAGGCGGCGGCGTAGCCCTCGACCATCTCCAGATAGGTGTCCTGGTTGCAGCCGTGGAAGCCGAGCCACAGGCCGAAGCGGTCGGACAGCGACACCTTCTCCTCCACCGCCTCGCCAGCGATGATCGCGGTCGACCGCTCGTTCTCGATCATCTCGCGCGCCAGGATGTGGCGGCGGTTGGAGGTGGCGTAGAACACGACGTTCTCCGGCCGGCCCTCGATGCCGCCCTCCAGGATCGCCTTCAGCGACTTGTAGCTGGCATCCTGGCCGTCGAAGGACAGGTCGTCGCAGAACAGGATGAAGCGGCGGGCCGAGGCGCGCAGCAGGTGCAGCAGCCGGGGCAGGGAGCCGATGTCCTCGCGATGGATCTCGACCAGCGCCAGGATGCCGCCGGCCTCGCCGTTCACCGTCGCGTGCACCGACTTGACCAGCGAGCTTTTGCCCATGCCGCGCGAGCCCCAGAGCAGGGCGTTGTTGGCCGGCAACCCTTGGGCGAAGCGGCGGGTGTTCTCCAGCAGCAGGTCGCGCTGCAGCTGGATGCCCTGCAGCAGGACGAGATCGACCCGGCTGACCGCGGCGACCGGCAGCAACCGCCCGTGCTCGGCGTCCCAGGTGAAGGCGTCGGCGCTGGCCAGGTCGGTCGGCGCCGGCGGCGGCGGGGCCAGCCGCTCCAGAGCATCGGCGATGCGGGTCAGCAGCTGCAGTCGTGTCGGGTCCAGGTCGGCCACCGGACGGTCTCCTTCGTTTTTGGCCCGCCGACGCTAATGATCGTGCCGCAGGCCTGTCGAGATCAACCGCCGCAGGGCTCCCTTGCCGCAGCAGCGGGCGGACTGGATTCCGTTGCAACCGCGGCCCCGGCCGCTATAGTCGCGCCCGACTGTAGAGGTGGAGCGTGGAATGTTGATTTCCGAGGCCTATGCCCAGACGGCCGATGCCGGCGCGGCCGGCGGTGCTGGCCTGCTGATGCAGTTCGCGCCGCTGATCCTGATTTTCGTGGTGTTCTACTTCCTGCTCATCCGGCCGCAGCAGAAGCGGGCGAAGGAGCATCGCGACATGCTGGGCGCGCTGCGCCGCGGCGACCGCGTCGTCACCGGCGGCGGCATCGTCGGCACCGTGCAGAAGGTGGCCGATGACGAGCTGACGATCGAGATCGCCGAGAATGTCCGGGTCAAGGTGATCCGCAGCACCGTCACCACCGTCCTGGCCCGCACCGAGCCGGCCAAGGGTGGCGGGTCGAGCAACGGCGACAAGGACGAGGACGCGACGACTCCGGCCGCGGCCAATGCGCCGGCCGAGGCCGAGAAGCCGAAGGGGCTGGGCCGCTTCCTGTCGCGGAAGTGAGCTGAGCGGGACGGGGCGGGGCCGTGGAAATCTCCTCCGTCATCCCGCCCGGGCGGCGGATGATCGACGGCTATCCGCCGGGCGGTTTCCGCGTTGCGGGCACGCTGTACCAGGGGCCGATGCTGATCTGGCCGGAGGGCGAGGCGCCCTGGGCGCTCGGCCGGATCGAGGATCTGGACGTGGCTGCTCTCGACCCGGTGCGGCGGATCGACCCGCCGGTCGAGGTGCTGCTGATCGGCTGCGGCCCGCGCATGACGCTGCTGCCCTCCGTGCTGCGGCGGCAGATCCGCGAGGCCGGCATCGGCATGGACGCGATGGACACCGGCGCCGCCTGTCGCACCTACAACGTCCTGATCTCGGAAGGCCGGCGCGCCGCCGCGGCGCTGATCCCGGTCTGAGATCTGGCTTTTCCCCGGCGTGGCTCTACTCTGGAGAGACCCGGCGAAAGCCGGCGGCAACGACCAGGGAGGGCGCGATATGAAGCCGATGACGGCGGGCATCACCGGGGCCGCGGATGGGATCGACGGCATCTCCTGGTCGATCCTGGGCCAGACCTATGTGCCGAAGCAGATCTCGGCGGACAGCTTCGCCTGGCACGCCACCTTCGGCATCGGCACCTTCGTGCCGCCGCACATCCATCCGCTGCAGGACGAGTTCCTCTACATCCTCGAGGGCAAGCTCGACTTCCTGCTCGACGGCAAGAACGCATCGGCCACGGTGGGCGACCTTGTGCGCCTGCCCAAGGGCATCCCGCACGGCATCTTCAACAACAGCGGCGCGATCGCGAAGTCGCTGTTCTGGGTGGCGCCGACCGGCCGGCTGGTCGAGCTGTTCCAGGCCATCCACGACCTGCCGCAGCAGACGCCCGATGCGGTGGTGGCGCTGGCGGCGAAGCACGACGTCGAGTTCCTGCCGCCCCCCGCCTAGCGCGGGCGGCGCAGCTGGGCCGGGGTGAAGCCGGCGACCGAGGCATAGCCACGGACGATCGCCTGGCGCTCCGCATGCGGCAGGACGGCCTCGATATCTTCGAAGCCGTCCGGCGCCAGCTGCTCGATCACGTCGATCACGCCCTCCGGCCCGCCGCTGCGGTTCTGCCGGACGATCTCCGCGGTCTTCGGCCGCCGGTCCGCCTCGTAGCGCTCCAGCGCGGCGACGGCATCCGACGTGTCCGCCAAGGCGTCGGCCAGGGCCCGGGCGTCGAGGATCGCCTGGGACGCGCCGTTCGACCCGACCGGGTACATCGGATGCGCCGCGTCGCCCAGCAGCGTCACCCGGCCATGGCGCCAGCGCGGCAGCGGGTCGCGGTCGCACATCGGGTACTCCCAGAACTCCGGCGTGGCCGTGACGACCTCGGTGATATCGGCCTCCGGCAGTGCGAAGCGGCGGGCGTGCGGCAGTACCTCGTCCAGCCGGCCGGGCCGCGACCAGTCCTCGCGCCGGGGCGGGGGCGTGCTGCCGTCGCCGATCCGGGCGCACACCGCCCAGTTGGTCAGCCGCCGGCCCGGCGCGGTGCCGGGCGCGATCGGATACAGCACCACCTTCGCCTGCATGCCGCCGGCGACGATCATCGTCCGCCCGTCCATATATTCCGGCCAGTCGATCGCGCCGCGCCAGATCATGACGCCGTTCCAGGACGGCGGCCCCTGGTCGGGATACAGCGTGTCGCGCACGATCGAATGGATGCCGTCGGCCGCGATAAGAACGTCGCCCCGCGCGGTGCCGGCCGGCGCGCCGTGGCGGTCGACGAAATGCGCGATCACCTCGGTCTCGGTCTGCTCGAAGCCGGCCAGCCGGCGGCCATGGTGGATGTCGCCGCCCAGCCGCTCCCGCGCCGCCTTGTGCAGCACGCCGTGCAGCCGGCCGCGGTGGATCGAGAACTGCGGCACCGGGAAGCCGGCGTCCAGGCCGCGCGGCTCGCGCCACACGATCTGGCCGAAGCGGTTGGTGTAGAGCAGCTCCCGGGTGCGGATGGCGACGGCATCGAGCCGGTCGAGCAGGCCGAGCCCGGCGAGCTCCTGGATCGCATGCGGCAGGGTGTTGATGCCGACGCCGACCTCCCGCGGCTCGGTCGCCTGCTCGAATACGGCGCAGCCGATACCGCGCGCCTGCAGCATCAGCGCCGCGGTCAGCCCGCCGATGCCGCCACCGACGATGATCGCCTTCATCGGTCGCCTCCCTCGATGCTTCGGTGGCCAAGTCTTCCGCCTTGAGCCCGCGCTGGCAAGCTCCGGTGGCGATCGGGGCCGCGAGCGGGCATATAGGGGCCGCCATGCCGACCACCGATCTCCTGGGCCAGAACGGCGAACAGGTTCGCCGCCTCGACCACGACCGCTACCTGACCTGCCTGTTCGCCCCGGCGCCACGCCGGGCGGCGCTGTTCGCGCTCTACGCCTTCAACATCGAGGTGGCGAAGACGCGCGAGGTGGTCAGCCAGCCGCTGCTCGGCCAGATCCGGCTGCAATGGTGGCGCGACGCGATCGGCGAGATCTATGACGGCCGGCCGCGGCGGCACGAGGTGCTCGACGCGCTGGCCCCGGCGGTCTGGGCCCATGACCTCAGCCGGGCCTATTTCGACACCGTCATTGATGCCCGCGAGCGCGACCTGGAGGACGAGCCGCCGGCGACCCTCGCCGATCTGGAGCGCTACGCGGCGGACACAGCCGGGCCGCTGCTGCGCCTGCATCTCGAGGTTCTGGGCGTGCATGAGGACGCGGCGCATCGGGCGGCGATGGCGATCGGCACCGCCTGGGCGCTGGTCGGGCTGATGCGCGCCGTGCCGTTCCACGCCCGGCAGAAGCGCCTGTACCTGCCGCAGGAGATCATCGCGGCCGAGGGCGCCGACCGCGGCCTGCTGTTCGAGATGAAGCCGCATGACGGGCTGCGCCGGGCGGTGGCGCGTGTGGCAGAGGCGGCGAGAGGGCGTCTGGCCGAAGCGCGGGCCTTGCGTCGCGAGGTGCCGCGGACGGCGGTGCCGGCCCTTCTGTCCGCGCGTCTGGCCGACGGCTATCTGCGCCGGCTGAGCCGGGCGGGGCACGACGTCTTCTTCGCCCTGGTCCAGGAGCCGCCGCCGCTGCGCCAGGCAGATCTGGTGCTGGGCGCCATGCTGGGGCGATACTAGGACGCCTCTCTCCAAGCCGGGCCTTCTCAGGACAATACCGGCTGGGCAGAGGCATGGTTGCTCGCTTAGACTGCGCCCGCCCTCCCACTGCCCGGACCGTTCCGACGCGTGTATCGAAGGCTCGCCCAACACCTCCCGGACTGGATCAGCGAACATCCCCGCCTGTGGAGCGGAGTCGGGTTGTTGCTGGTCGTCGGTGCCATCGCGACCTGGCACCTCGGTGGGTTCGAGACAGCGGCGCCGCGGCCGCTGCCACGATTCGGAGCAGAGTCTGTCATCACCACGAACGAATGGAGGATTCGCCCTCTGAAGGCCTGGATCGCCGACGGCGATTCGGGAGGCGACGGCGCCTTTCTGATGGTCGAGATGTGGCTCGAGAATCGCACGCGGCGGAGCGAGTCGCTGTTCGTCGAGGCCCTGCGCCTGGCCGAACCCGGCAAGCCCTGGCGCGACACCGAGGATCCGAAGACGCTGGTCCTGCCGAGCGATCCCAGCCGCGGCATTGCCATCCATCCCGAGCTGCCGGCGCGCGTGGTCGCGGTCTGGGCCCTCCCGTCGACGCCGATGGATCACGCCGAGTTCCATGTGCTGAACCGCGAGTTCGTCGAGCGCACGGCGCTGATCGGCAACGCCGCCTGGGCGCGGGCGAAGCCGATCGGCGTGCTGGCCCTGGCGGTCGAAGATCGGCGCGAACCCGCCCCGAACAAGGGGAGCAAGCCGTGATGCGGGCCGGCTGGCGCCGGTGGAGGATGGATGCGCTGATGGTGGTGCTGGCGCTGGCCGCGATGCTCTGGATGGCCCGCCACACCGCCAGCTACGACGACAACCGCGCCCCGTTCTATGTCCGCGGCACTCTGGGTGAGACGGTCCGCGGCCGGGACTTCGCCGTCACCGTCGAAAAGGTCGAGTTGGCCCGCGCATTACGACTGGATGCAGGCGACGGCGATCCGCCGCGGCGGCGCGACACCTACGGCGTCTGGCTGGTGGCGCATCTGCGCGTCGAGGCGCTGCAAGAGCCGCTGCGCTTCCAGCGCGCCGAGCTGCGCACCCAGGATGGCTATTCCTATGGTGCCGATGATCGGCGCGTCGACATGGACTATCGGCTGGGCGGCGTCGAGATCGTGCCGGGGCTGCCGCAGCGCGGTGTCGTCGCCTTCGAGATCCCGCGCGACAAGCTGGCCGGCACGGTGCTGGAGGCATCGCGCGACCGGTTCCGCATCGCCCCCGACAGCGTGGCCGTGATCGATCTCGGGCTGACCCGGGATCGCGTGGACGGGCTGCTGCGCGACATGCCGGAGTCGCTGCTGCTGGTCTCGCGGTACGCGTCCCGATGACGCCGTCGCGCCGCCGTCTGCTGTGTCTGCTCGCCCTTCCGGTGTTGGCCGTCCTCGCCCTCGGCTGGCCGACCTGGCAGGCCTGGAGCCATTACGCCGGGCTGCGTCCGGTTTTCGCCACCATCGTGCCCCCGGGGGCGGAGGGCGAGTATGACGGGGCGCGGTGGCGGCTGCTGGAAACCGAGGTGCAGTCGGCGCCGTCCGACCATCTCGGCCGGCGGATCGAGCTGCCGGAGGGCGCCGTCTCGCTGCTCGCCCGGTTCACGGTGGTTCCGGGTCCGACCACCGATCTGGAGGCGCTGCGGCTCTGCGAGGGCCGGCTGCGCGATCCGTCGGGGCCGATCTGGACCGCC
The DNA here is from genome assembly GCF_038440215.1 of Inquilinus sp. OTU3971. Lineage (NCBI taxonomy): Bacteria > Pseudomonadati > Pseudomonadota > Alphaproteobacteria > Rhodospirillales > Rhodospirillaceae > Inquilinus > Inquilinus sp. OTU3971. The sequence goes on from NZ_JASATH010000137.1 coordinate 14,213, forward strand.
AACCGTCTCAGCGCCTTCCGGCCGGCCAGCAAGCTGCCGGACAATTGCGGCTGGAGCCTGGGCGATCCCCAGAACTGGATGGACATGACCGAGCGCAAGGCCTCGCCCGGCGAGCCCTGGGCCTTCGAACTCAACTTTGTAATCCCGGCCGAGGCGGCCGGCCGGGTCGAGCCCGAGCTGCTGCTGCGCCAGCAGTATCCCGATTATCTCCGGTTCAGGCGTTGACCGGGGCGGCCTCGCCGGCCGGCTGAGCCTCGGGCGCCTGCCGCAGCCCGCGCAGCGTCAGCTCGACCGCGGCGGCCAGCAGGCAGATCCGCAGCGGCTCCTTGATCAGGGTCGGCGCCAGCGGGATCGGGCCGCCGACCAGCACGTCGAGCGCCGGGGTCAGCAGGTGCCAGATCTGCAGCTCCTGCGGCCCGATCAGCCAGACCACGAAGCGGAACGCGTGGCTGCAGGCGAAGGTCAGGCCGACATAGCACAGGCACAGCATCAGGGCAGGGCGCAGCCCGGCCCGCAGGATCAGGCGCAGGCTGTTGAGGATCGGCACCGTCTTCTTCCGCCAGCCGGCGCTCCACCGGTCGGCGGCGGCGCGGGCCAGGGACGGCAGCCCGGCATAGCGGCGCTGCCAGGGCTCCAGCCGCCGATGCGTCAGCAGGGACGGGTCGCGCAGGTCATGGCCGTAGATCATCGCCGCGATCGCCAGCCACAGCAGCGGCAGGGATGCGACCAGCAGGGCGTCGCGCAGCAGGCCCAGCGGCGGCCCCAGCCAGTCCTTCAGCATCGGCAGCAGCCCGAACCAGGAGCGCGGCCCCTCCCACCAGTCCCACCAGGCGACGACCACGACGCGGTCGTTCCACCAGTCCCAGCCCTGGCCCGTCCATCGTGAGATCGCGAAGAGGCCGAGGAAGACCCAGTAGGCCTCGCACACCGTGGCCATCACCGACCATAGCGCCGAGCGGGTCTTGTCGTGCCGCCACAGGCTGAAGCGCCGCAGCGCCCAGGTCAGCAGGATGGAGGTCAGGATCCCGGTCGCGCTCAGCAGCTCCGTGGGGCTCTGGCCGACGCTGCCGCGGAGGAAGTCCAGGCTGTAAGCCCGCAGGACGTTCCTCAGCATGCCCCAGGCCGCGTAATAGGCGAAGAACGGCAGCAGCGCGATGGCGATGACCTCGGTCAGGTGCCGGCCCGGCGTCCAGCGCCGCGGCAGCAGTCCGCCATCCTCGCTCTCGGCGGAGGCGCGGGCCAAAGCGGGCATGCCCGGGCGCAGCGACTGGAACATCGCGATGGTGCACAGCAGCTGCGCCACCACCAGCAGCGACAGCCCGAAGAAGCCCAGCGGCGGGCTGATATGGCCGAGCCACACCGACAGATCGAGCAGCAGCTGGTAGGCCAGGAGCTGCAGGAAGAACCAGCACAGCAGCTCCGGCCAATGGGCCCGCAGCAGGCGCAGGGCAGTCAGCGGCAGGTCGAACCAACTCAGCATGAAGCAGGAGCCTAAACGTGGAGGATTGGGCCGTCCACGGCCAAACGGGCTTGATCGGCCTCTCCGCCGGTTGCTAGAGTTTCGATATTCGAAAATCGAGTTCCAGAAAATGGAACTTTTGAGGATGGCTTCATGACCACGCTCGAAAGCGCCGCCGCTGTCCTGCGCTGCTTCTCCACCAGCCGCACCGAGCTCACGGTGACCGAGGCGTCGGCGCTGCTGTCGCTGCCGAAGAGCAACATCTCCCGCCTGCTGCGGGCGATGCGCGATGCCGGGCTGCTGGAGACCATCGGCGACACCAAGCGCTACCGGCCGGGGCCGCTGATCCTCGGTGTCGGGCATCTGTACAGCACCACCTCGTCGCTGGTCGGGCGGGCGGATGCGGTGGTGGCCCGGATCGTCGCCGCGGTCGGCCACACCGGCTATGTCTCGATCCGCGACGGCGGCGAGGTCATGGGCCTGACCTACCATCCCGGCACCAATGTGCTGCGCGTCGCCACGCCGGTCGGCCGGCCGCTGGCGGCGCACTCCAGCGCCACCGGCCGGTCGCTGCTGGCGCGGCTGCCGGACGATCAGGTGCGGGCGCTGTTCCGGGAACCCTGGCCGCCGGTGTCGCCGACCGCGCCACAGACCCTCGACGAGCTGCTGCAGCGGCTGGACAAGGTCCGCCGCCTGGGCTTCGCGGAGTCGCATGACGAGGCCAATCGCGGCGTCGGCGCCCTGGCCGCCGCCGTCGGGTCGCCCCAGACCGGCGAGGCGGTCAGCCTCTGCATCGCCTATCCGCTCTCCACCGTCACGGCGGAGGAGCGGGAGGACATCATCGCCCGGCTGCTGGCCGGGGCACGGGAGGTCGCGGCCCTGGCCGGCGACCCGAACTGGCAGGCCGGGATCTCGGCCTCCGCAGCGTAACCAAGGAACGGATCGATCATGCAGGCGACGCGCTGGCGCATCGGCTTCGACATCGGCGGCACCTTCACCGATTTCATCCTCTATGACGGCGAGGGGCGGACGGTGAAGCTGCACAAGCGGCTGACCACGCCGCATGACCCGTCCGAGGCGGCGCTGGTCGGGATCGAGGAACTGGTGGCGATGGCCGGCATCCGGCTGGCGGATGTCGGCGAGATGGTGCACGGCACCACCCTGGTTACCAACGCGGTGATCGAGCGCAAGGGCGCGAAGCTGGGGCTGATTACCACCCGCGGCTTCCGCGACGTGCTGGAGATGGGCACGGAGCAGCGCTACGACATCTACGACCTGTTCCTGCAGTTCCCGGAGCCGCTGGTGGCCCGCCGGCTGCGGCTGGAGGTGCCGGAGCGGGTGGACCGCGACGGCACGGTGGTCGAGCCGTTGGACCGCGAGGCGGTGCGCGCCGCGCTCCGGCGGCTGGTGGCGGAGGGCGTCGAGGCGGTTGCCGTCTGCTTCCTGCATGCCTATCGCAACCCGGAGCATGAGCGGATCGTCGGCGAGATCGCCCGGGCCGAGTTCCCGCAACTGGCCGTGTCGCTATCCTTCGAGGTCGTGGCCGAGCTGTGGGAGTACCAGCGCTGCGTCACCACCTGTGCCAACGCCTATGTCCAGCCGCTGATGGACCGCTACCTGCAGCGGCTGGAGCGGGAGCTGGCGGCGCGCGGCTTCAAGGGCACGCTGCGGCTGATGCATTCGGCCGGCGGGCTGGTGGCGCCGGAGACGGCGCGCGCCTTCCCGATCCGGCTGCTCGAATCCGGCCCGGCCGGCGGCGGCCGGGCCACGGCGCTGTTCGGGGCCCTCGCCGGCAAGGCCGACGTCATCTCCTTCGACATGGGCGGCACCACCGCCAAGGCCTGCATGATCGAGGACGGCCGCGCCGAGATCGCGCCGATGATGGAGGCGGGGCGGGTGCATCGCTTCAAGAAGGGCTCCGGCCTGCCGATCAAGGCGCCGGTGATCGACATGATCGAGATCGGCGCCGGCGGCGGGTCGATCGCCTCGATCGACGAGGTCGGGCTGCTGCGCGTCGGCCCGCATTCCGCCGGCTCCGACCCCGGCCCGGCCTGCTACGGCAAGGGCGGTATCGAGCCGACGGTGACCGACGCCAACCTGGTGCTGGGCTATTACGACCCCGGCTTCTTCCTGGGCGGCCGCATGGCGCTGGACAAGGCGGCGGCCGAGGCCGCGGTGGCGCGGGTCGCGAAGCCGCTCGGCCTGTCGGTCGAGGAGGCGGCCTGGGGCATCCACAAGGTGGTGACCGAGAGCATGGCCGCCGCCGCCCGGGTGCATCTGGTCGAGAAGGGCAAGGACCCGCGCCGCTACGCCATGGTTGGCTTCGGCGGCGCCGGCCCGGCCCATGCCGCCGGGGTGGCGCGGGTGCTGGGCGTGGCCGAGGTGATCATCCCGCCGGCCTCCGGCGCCGCCTCGGCGCTGGGCTTCCTGGCGGCGCCGCTGTCCTTCGAGCTGGTGCGGTCGCACCCGGTGCGCTTCTCCGGCGCGTTCGACGCCGCCGCGGTCAACGGCGTGCTGGCGGAGCTGGAGGCCGAGGGCCGGCGGCGGCTGGCCGAGGCGGGCGTCGATCCCACAGTGGTCACGGTCGAGCGCAGCGCCGACATGCGCCTGACCGGCCAGATGCACGAGATCGCCGTGCCGCTGCCGTCCGGCGCGATCGACGCAGGCAGCCTGGAGGCGATCCGTGCCGCGTTCGCCGAGGTCTACACCGCCCGCTACACTTCGCTGTATGGCGGCGCCGAGATCGAGGCGATCAACTTCCGCGTCCGCTGCCTGGGTCCGACGCCGACTCTGTCGCTGGCCGGCGCCACCGGCGGCGGCGATGCCGCGGCCAAGCGCAAGGGCATGCGGCCGGCGCGCTTTGCCGACGGCGTCGTCGAGGCCGTGGTCTATGACCGCTACGCCCTGGTGCCGGGCGACCGGATCGAGGGGCCGGCGATCATCGAGGAGCGGGAATCCACCACCATCGTGCCGCCGGGCGACACCGTCCGGGTCGACGACACGCTGAACCTGCGCATCGCCATCGGCGTCGCCGCGCCGGTCCAGGCTCTGGTCACGGCCGAGATGACGCTGCCGGAGGCGATGGCGCGGATCGAGGCCGACCCGATCGCGCTGGAGATCATGTGGAGTCGGCTGGTCACCGTGGTCGAGGAGATGTGGCTGACGGTCTGCCGCACCGCCTTCTCGCTGGTGATCTCCGAGGCCCAGGACTTCGCCTGCGAGCTCCTGGACCCCGAGGGCGAGACGCTGGCGCATTCGCCGCGGGCGATGCCGGTGTTCAACCTGACCCTGCCGCGGGCGGTGAAGGCGCTCTTGGCCGAATACCCGGCCGAGACGCTGCGGCCCGGCGACGTGCTGGTCACCAACGACCCCTGGCTCTGCGCCGGGCATCTGTTCGACATCGCCGTGGTCACGCCGGTGTTCCATGACGGCAGGCTGGTCGGGCTGATGGGCACGGTCGGCCACGTCTCCGACATCGGCGGCACCAAGGACAGCCTGCGCGCCCGAGAGATCTTCGAGGAGGGATTCCAGATCCCGCCGATGAAGCTGGTGGAGGAGGGGCGGCCGAACGCGACGCTGTTCCGCCTGCTGGCGGAGAATGTGCGCAACCCGGGCCAGGTGACCGGCGACATCCACTCCTTCGTCGCCGCCAACGCGATCGGCGCCGACCGGCTGGTCGCCTTCATGCGGGAATACGGCATGCAGGACCTGCGGGCGCTGGCGGCGGTGGTGCAGGGCCGGTCCGAGACGGCGATGCGCGAGGCGATCGCGGCGCTGCCGGACGGCGTCTACCGGTCGGAGATCGAGAACAACCCGCTGGGCGAACGGCTGCGCTATCCGCTGGCGCTGACCATCGACGGCGACCGCATCACCCTCGACTTCGCGGGCGCGCCGGCGCAGCTGCCGCAGGGCGGGCTGAACTGCACGATGAACTACACCGCGGCGCATGCGACCTATCCGCTGAAATGCATGCTGACGCCGAATGTCCGCGGCAATGCCGGCTGCTACCGGGCATTCGAGGTGAAGGCGCCGGAGGGATCGATCCTCAATGCCAGCAAGCCGATGGCGGTGAACCTGCGCACCCGCACCGGCTGGTATATCGCGCCGAACATCTTCCGCGCCCTGGCCGAGGCGGCGCCGGACAAGGTGCAGGCCTTCACCGGCCTGCCGGTGGCCGCGACCATCTATGGCCGCGATGGGGAGGGGGCGACCTATTCCGACATGCTGTTCATGGGCGGGGGCCAGGGCGCCTCGTCGCATGGCGATGGCAAGTCGGGCCTGCTGTGGCCGACCTCGGCCGCCAACACCTCGGTCGAGCTGTTCGAGACCCGCGTGCCGGTGCTGGTGCTGGAGAAGACCTACGTCCAGGATTCCGGCGGTCCGGGGCGCCATCGCGGCGGGCTGGGCCAGCGCGTCTCGCTGCGCAAGCTGGCCGATGACGGGCTGACCACCTTCGTCGCGGTCTATCCGGAAGGCGTGAAGTCGAGCAACCCCGGCCTGTTCGGCGGCGCGCCGGGCGGTGCCGCGCGCGGCGTGGTGCGCGACGCCCAGGGCCAGGTCCTGCGCGACTGCGGCACCGGCGAGCTGGTGCAGCTGGCCAGGCCGGGCGAGATCGTCGAGATCGTCCTGGCCGGCGGTGCCGGCTACGGCGACCCGGCGGAGCGGCCGCGGGCGGCGCTGGACCGCGACGCCAGCGACGGCCGGGTCTCGGCCCCCGCCGACGCCGCCAAGGCCGCATGAGCTTCGGGGCCGCGCATCCCAGGGTGCGCGGCCCTGTCTCGAACAGGGCACGCCCAAGACCCGCATCACGAGATCAAGGCCGCGGCCAAGCGGTCCCACCAGGAGGTTTCATGCAGCACGACCTGACCGCGGACCCGACCGCGGCGCCCCCGGCCATGGCGGCAACCGGCCGTCGGCACCCCAGCGTGTTCGAGCCGGCGACGCTCGCCCTGATCATCCTGCTCTGCGTCTTCGGCGCCATCATCGGCATGCAGATCCTGGTCAGCCTCGGCGTCTCGGCGAACACCTCGCTGATCGGCGCCCTGGCGGCGATGGTGCTGGCGCGCATCCCGCTGGGCCTGTTCGCCCGCTACCGCTCGATCCATGTCCAGAACCTGGCGCAGAGCGCCATCTCCGGCGCCACCTTCGGCGCCGCCAACAGCCTGCTGCTGCCGATCGGCATCCCCTATGCGCTGGGCCGGCCGGACCTGGTGCTGCCGATGTTCGCCGGCGTCGCCCTGGCGATGCTGCTCGACGCCTATCTGCTGTACCGGATGTTCGACACCAAGGTGTTCCCGGCCACCGGCGCCTGGCCGCCCGGCGTGGCCGCGGCCGAGGCGATCAAGGCGGGCGACGAGGGCGGCCGCAAGGCGGTGCTGCTGGGCGTCGGCGTGGCGATCGGCGCGATCGGCTCCTTCTTCAAGATCCCGATGTCGGCCTTCGGCATCGCCTTCATCGGCAACATCTGGGCGCTCGCCATGTTCGGCGTCGGCCTGCTGCTGCGCGGCTATTCCCCCCAGCTGTTCGGCGGCGAGGCGGGGATCATCCCGGGCGGGGACCTGATGAAGGCGTATATCCCGCATGGCGTGATGATCGGCGCCGGGCTGGTGGCGCTGCTGCAGGTCGGCTCGACCCTGCTGCGCCGCGACACCGACGGCGCCGCCCGCACCCAGTCCGACGCGGCGCTGCGGCGGGCGCTCGGGCTCGGCACCGCCGGCTACATCGCGCTGGCCATGCTGATCGCCGCGGCCGGCGGGCTTTGGGCCGAGCTGTCCTGGGGCATGCTGGTCGCCTTCGTGATCTACGCCGCTTTCGCCGCCTTCGTGCATGAGCTGATCGTCGGCCTGGCGGCAATGCATTCCGGCTGGTTCCCGGCCTTCGCCGTGGCCTTGATCACCCTGATCATCGGCATGCTGGTCGGGTTTCCGCCGACGGCGCTGGCGGCGCTGGTCGCCTTCTCCGCCGCAACCGGGCCGGCCTTCGCCGACATGGGCTACGACCTGAAGGCCGGGTACATCCTGCGCGGCCACGGCGCGGACCCGGAATTCGAGCGCGACGGCCGGCGGCAGCAGCTGCTGGCCGCCATGGTCGCCTTCCTGGTCGCCATCGTCGTCGTCTACTTCTCCTGGGAATCCTATTTCGCCCAGGACCTGCTGCCGCCGGTCGACCGGGTCTATGCGGCCACGATCGGGGCCGGGGTGGCGCCGGACGTGGCGCGGTCGCTCGCCCTCTGGGCGGTGCCCGGGGCGCTGGTGCAATGGCTCGGCGGGTCGAAGCGGCAGATGGGCATCCTGTTCGCCACCGGCCTCCTGCTTCCTGCGCCGCTGGCGGGCTGGGCGGTGCTGGCCGGCATCCTCATCCGTGCCTCATGGACCCGCTGGCGCGGCGAGGAGGGGCGGAGCGAGATGGAGGTGGTCGCCGCCGGGGTGATCGCCGGCGACGCCCTGTTCAGCTTCTTCAGCTCCGTCATCACCCCGCTGTTCGGCCGCCG
>NZ_JASATH010000138.1:0-22141 GCF_038440215.1 Inquilinus sp. OTU3971
GATGTCCGACCTCTCCCGCAAGCGGGAGAGGCAATCTGTTCGTAAACCCGCCGTCGGTGTCGCCGATCGATGTGTGAATGCCCTCCCGCGAGGGGAGGGGGAGGATAAAGAGGGCGGGAAGCGGCTGGTTCAATCCACCTTCAGCCCCGCCGCCTCGGCGGCATCCAGGGCGATCGCGGTCCAGTCGAGGTCGCCGCGGCCGCGGGCGATCGAGCCGATGAAGCGCTCGCGCAGCACCGCGGCGAAGGGCAGCGGCACTCCTGCTTTCTCGCCGGCCGCCATGGCCAGGCCGATATCCTTGAGGCCGAGCGGCATGCGGAAGCCAGGCGGCGAGAATTTCCGGTCGACGATGAAGCCGCCATAGTTCTTATAGATCGGCGCGGCGAAGATCGAGCTGGAATACAGCTCATGCGCCTGGCGGGCGGAAACGCCGTGCTTCTCCAAGAGGGTGAAGGTCTCGGCCATCGCCTCGATCGCCGCCGCGATCATGAAGTTGCCGCCGATCTTGACGACATTCGCGGCCTCCGGCGCCTCGCCGAAATCGTGCACCGCCTGGCCCAGCGTCTCGAGCACCGGCCGAACCTTGTCCTTGGCCGCGGCCGGGCCGGAGACGGCGATCCAGAGCTGGCCGGAACCCGCCGCCGGCGGCCGGCCGAAGACCGGCGAACCGACATAGGCCGAGCCGGCCTCGGCATGGGCCTTCGCCAAATCGGCGGCGATCGCCGGGCTGACCGTGCTCATCGACACATGCACACCGTCCGGACCGAGGCCGGACAGGATGCCGCTGTCGCCGGTGGTCACGCCCTTCAGCGCCGAATCATCCGCCACCATCGACAGGACGATGCCGCCGGAAGCGGCCTCGGCCGGCGTCGCCGCCCGGACCGCGCCCTTGGCCAGCAGCGGCTCCTCCGCCGCGGGGCTGCGGTTCCACACCGCGACCGGCCAGCCCTGGTCGAGCAGCCGCGCCGCCATCGCCGCGCCCATGCTGCCGAGGCCGACCACGCCGACCTGCGTCTTCTCCGTCATCGTCCCGTCCTCTCGTTCCGGCGGCTCGCCGCTATGCCGCCACCCGCTCGATCGCCACCGCCGTGGCCTCGCCGCCGCCGATGCAGAGCGCGGCGACGCCGCGCTTGAGGCCATGGGTCTGCAATGCATTCAACAGGGTGACGATGATCCGTGCTCCCGACGCGCCGACCGGATGGCCGAGGGCGCAGGCGCCACCGTGGACATTGACCTTGTCATGCGGCAGGTCGAGGTCGCGCATCGCCGCCATGGTGACCACGGCGAAGGCCTCGTTGATCTCGAACAGGTCGACATCCTTCGCCGACCAGCCGGTGCGCTGGAACAGCGTCTCGATCGCCCCGATCGGCGCGGTGGTGAACCAGGCCGGCGCCCGGGCGTGGCTGGCATGGCCGACGATTTGCGCCAGGATCGGCAAGCCGCGCTTCTCCGCGTCCGACCGGCGCAGCAGCACCAGCGCCGCGCCGCCGTCGGAGATCGAGCTGGAATTCGCCGCCGTCACCGTGCCGTCCGGCCGGAAGGCGGGCTTCAGCGTCGGGATCTTCTCCGGCTTCGCGTTGCGCGGCTGCTCGTCGACCGTCATCACCACGTCGCCGCCGCGGCCCTTCACCGTCACCGCCGCGATCTCGCGGGCGAAGGTGCCGTCCTCCGACGCCTTGCGCGCCCGCTCCAGGCTGGCCAAAGCGAAGTGATCCTGCTGCTCGCGGGTGAACTGGTAGTGCTGCGCCGTGTCCTCGGCATAGGTGCCCATCAGCCGGCCGGGCTCATAGGCGTCCTCCAGCCCGTCGAGGAACATGTGGTCCAGCACCCGGCCATGGCCCATGCGGTAGCCGCCGCGGGCGCGGTCCAGCAGATAGGGGGCGTTGGTCATGCTCTCCAGCCCGCCGGCGACGCCGATGCCGACCGACCCGGCGGCGATGGCGTCGTGGATCTGCATCACCGCCTTCATGCCGGAGCCGCACATCTTGTTGACCGTGGTGCAGGGCACCGCGTCGGGCAGGCCGGCGCCGCGGGCCGCCTGGCGGGCCGGGGCCTGGCCCAGGCCGGCCGGCAGCACGCAGCCCATCACCACCTCCTCCACCGCATCGGCGGCCAGGCCGGCACGCTCCAGCGCCGCGCGGATGGCGACGGCGCCGAGCTGCGGCGCCTTCACATCCTTCAGCTCGCCCTGGAAGCCGCCCATCGGGGTGCGGGCCGCGCCCGCGATGACGACGGGATCATTCGCGCTCATGACATCCTCCGGTGTCTCGTTGACCGGATGCTAGCACGATGGAACCGCCGCTGGGCGAGGACCGATCGACCCAGTACAGTGCGCGCCGTCATTCCCTGGGCAACACCGCGGCCTCCATGACCGATCCCCTGCTCGGCGGCCTGTCCGCCGCCGATTTCCTGGCCCGCCACTGGCAGAAGGCGCCGCGGCTGATCCGCCAGGCGATCCCGGGCTGGGCCAGCCCGATCACGCCGGACGAGTTGGCCGGGCTGGCCTGCGAGGACGGGGTGGAGAGCCGCCTGGTCACCCGCCGCCGCGGCAAATGGGCGGTGCGGCACGGGCCGTTCGACGAGGCCGATTTCAGCAAGCTGCCGGCGAAGGACTGGACGCTGCTGGTGCAGGGCGTCGACCTGTGGGAGCCCGAGGTCGCGGCGCTGCGCGAGCGCTTCCGCTTCGTGCCCGACTGGCGGCTGGACGACGTCATGGTCAGCTACGCCCCGGCGGGCGGCGGCGTCGGCGCCCATGTCGACCAGTACGACGTGTTCCTGCTGCAGGGCCTGGGCCGCCGGCGCTGGCGGATCGGCGGCGCAGCCGAGATCCGGCCGGCCTGGGTGCCCGACCAGCCGCTGAAGCTGCTGGCCGATTTCCAGCCGGCCGAGGAGTGGGTGCTGGAGCCGGGCGACATGCTGTACCTGCCGCCGGGCTGGGCCCATGACGGCGTCGCCGAGGATGACTGCCTGACCTTCTCGATCGGCTTCCGCGCCCCGAGCGTAGCCGAGCTGGCCGGCCGCTTCGCCGCCGCCGTGGCCGATGCCGAGGATGAGGAGCGGCGCTATTCCGACCCCGACCTGGCGCCGCCGGCGAATCCCGGCGAGATCCCGGACGCGGCGATCGAGCGGGTGCGCGCGTATCTCGCCGACAAGCTGGACGACCGCCGCTTCCTGGCCGGCTGGCTGGGCAGCCTGCTGACCGAGCCGAAGGAGGAGCGCGAGGCGCCGCCGCCGCGCAAGCGCCGCCCGGCCGGGGCGCTGCGCCGGGCGATCGGCACCCGCCTGGCCTTCGCCCGCGATGGGGACGGGCTGGTCCTGTTCGCCGACGGCGAGGCGCATCCGGCTCCGGCCGAAGCGGCGGCCGATGCGGCGCTGCTTCTGTGCGGTGTCGGACGACTGAAGGCGGAGGAGGCCAAGGCGGCCTGGGCCGATCCGGCGGCGGCGGCGCTGCTGGATGCGCTGCTGGCCCAGGGCGCGATCGAGCCGGCCGGCAAGAGGTAACCCGCTTTCGACAACGCAGCGAAGCGGAAGCGCTTCTATCGGCCGGTCCGGTCAGGTAATGCTTCCTGACCAACAACACACGCGAACAGGTCGATCATGCCGATTGCAAGCCGTCGTGCGCTCCTGGCCCTGGTTCCCGTCCTCGTGATCGCCGCCTGCGCGCCCAAGGCCGGCGGCCCCTACGACATCTTCTTCACGGATGAGAGCGCCGAGCTGACGCCCGATGCGCGGGCGCTGGTCGCCAAGGCGGCGTCGGAGGCCAAGAGCTGGAACGCGAAGTCGATCAGCGTCGACGGCTTTGCCGGCAAGGCCGGCCCACGCGACACCCATGAGGCGCTGTCGGTCAAGCGGGCCGAGGCCGTCGCCGGGGCGCTGGTGGCGGACGGCGTCCCGCCGGCCCTGATCCACCGGGTCGAGGGCCATGGCGACGCCGGGGCCTTGCCGGACGTCACCGTCGGCGAGCGCCGGGTCGAGATCCGGATCGCCTACTGAGCCCGTCCCTCACTGTCATTGCCGGTCATCAAGCCCGGCAGTGACAGGAAGAGAGGTCGCAAACGTCAGCCGCGCTGGCTGCGCAGCGTGTCGCGGATCTCCTCCAGCAGCACCTCGCTGCGCGGCGGCGCGGCCGGGGCGGCGGCGGCTTCGGGCTTCTTCATGAAGCGGTTGACCTGCTTCACCAGGAGGAAGATGGCGAAGGCCACGATCAGGAAGTTGATGATGGCGTTGATGAAGACGCCGTAGTTGATCGTCGCGGCGCCGGCTGCCTTGGCTGCGGCCAGGTTCGGGTATTCGGTTCCCGAAAGATTGATGTAGTAGTTCGAGAAGTCGACACCGCCCAGCAGCACGCCGATCGGCGGCATGATGATGTCATTGACCAGGGAATTCACGATCGTGGTGAAGGCCACGCCCATGATGATGCCGACTGCCAAGTCGATCACATTGCCGCGGGCAATGAAGGACTTGAACTCCTGTAACATCCGCTGCCCCCAAATCTCTGTTGGTGGCCGATGCCGGCCGCGACATAAATGTATATAACTGATTTGCACCGGATCACAGAAAAACCTGCAAACATGCTGACAAAGCAGACAAAAGGTCCGATTGACGGCGCCAAGAAATCCTTGTGAATCACCTTGACATTCGGCGCCGCAGGATCAAATTGCGGCCCCTCGCTATTCCACAATGACGGGCGGCCGACCGGCCGTCGGAACCGCCCGGCCGGGAAGGGAAACGACCGATGCGCCTGTTCTTTTTCGGCACGCTGCAGGATCCCGACCTGTTCGCGCTGGTGATCGGCCGGCCGATGGCGGCCCTGGTGACGCAGCCGGCGACCCTGCTGGGCCGGCAGAGCCGCAAGGTCAAGGGCGAGAGCTACCCGATCCTGGTGCCGCATCCCGACGGCCGGGTCGACGGGCTGCTGGTCGAGGGCTTCACCGGCGATGAGATGGACCGGATGCAGTTCTTCGAGAGCGACGACTACGCGCTGCAGCCGGTGGATGTGGCGCTGGCCGACGGCAGCCGCGCCGAGGCGCAGATCTACGCCTCGACCGGGGCGCTGGAAGATGCCGGCGAGCCCTGGCATCTGGAGGCCTGGCAGGCCACCGAGAAGCCGCGCACGCTGATGCATCACGAGGCCTACATGTCGCTGTACGGCAAGATGAGCAGCGCCGAGGCCGCGCTGCGCTGGCCCGAGGTCAAGGCCCAGGCCGACCGGCGCTACGCCGAAGCCCGCGCCGAGCGGCACTTCGCGGAACGTCGACGACCCCGCTGAGCGGGCGCCTGAATGTGACACCCGTAGCCGTTCCGCCGGAATCAGACATGGCCCGGTAACGGCCGGCCACGACATTGCCCCTTGCCGGACATGCGGTCCGCCGCGTCGAGCGAGGGGTGAGTGTGATGAGACCGGACTGGCCGATCGCCGTGGGCCGGGTCGTTTCGAAGGTCGCGCAGGCCGTCATCGACGGCTTCGCCTTCTGTGCCCATGGCATGCATCCGGAGCTGTTCTGCCGGGCGGACGAGCCGGGCCGGCCCGCCCCCGACGCCCTGGCCGACGATGCGCCGCGCAGCTGGCGCTCCGATCTCGACGTCGAGCGGCACCGGGCCGTGTCGCTGCACCGGTTCAGGGGATAGCTGGCCAGATCGGCTCGGAGCGGCCAAGCTGTGGCCATGCGCCTCTATGCCATCAGCGACCTGCACCTCGCCTCCGACGCCAGCTTCGAGCGGCTCGACGCGCTGCCCGGCCATCCCGAGGACTGGCTGATCCTGGCCGGAGACATCGCCGAGACGGCGGACGGGCTGGGCCGCGCCTTCGCCGTGCTGGGATCGAAATTCGCCAGGCTGGTCTGGGTGCCGGGCAACCATGAGCTGTGGACCCGGGGCCGCAGCCCGGCCGCCCTGCGCGGGGTCGAGCGCTACGAATCGCTGGTCGCGCTGGCCCGCCGGCACGGCGTGGTGACGCCGGAGGATCCCTATCCGATCTGGCCCGGGCCGGGCGGCGAACACGCCATCGCCCCGCTGTTCCTGCTGTACGATTACAGCTTCCGCCCGGCCGAGCTGCCGATCGAGGAGGTCGTGGCGTGGGCGGCGGAGGAGAGCGCCGTCTGCGCCGACGAGCTGCTGCTGTATCCCGATCCCCACCCGACCCGGCAGGACTGGTGCCGCGCCCGGATCGAGGCCACCGCCGGGCGCCTGGCGGCGCTGCCGGCGGGGCTGCCGACCATCCTGGTCAACCACTATCCGCTGCGCCGCGACCTGGTGCGGATCCCGCGCATCCCGCGCTTCAGCCCATGGTGCGGCACGGTGCTGACCGAGGATTGGCACCGGCGCTTCCACGCCGCGGTCGCGGTCAGCGGCCATCTGCATGTGCGCCACACCGACTGGCGCGACGGCACCCGGTTCGAGGAGGTGTCGCTGGGCTATCCCTATCAGTGGGAGCAGGCCTACGGCGTCGGCGCCTATCTGCGCGAGATCCTGCCCGGCCCGCCCGAGCCGACGCCGGCTATCAGGGTGTCAGGGCAACGGGCCGGACCGCGATGACCGGCTCGCCCGCGGGCTTGCGCAGCGCCAGGCCCAGCAGGTGGCGGGGCGAAGGCCGCCACTGCCGGAAATGCCAGGCGGACCCGTCGACCGCGGGATCGAGGAAGCGCACCGCCGGCCGCTCCGACAGCGCCTCGACCACGAAGCTGTCCAGCGCGATGGTCAGGCCGCCGCCCAGCGCCTTCACATAGGCTTCCTTCACCGTCCAGATCGAGAGGAAGGCCTCGCGGCGCCGGTCCACCGGCACCGCCCGCACCGACGCCGCCTCCGCCGCGGCGAAGCGGCGGTCGGCGATGCGCGGCTCGACCACCCGGCCGAGCCATTCGAGATCGACGCCGATCACCGAGCCGGGCGCGGCGGCGCAGGCGACCATGCCCTCGGCATGCGAGATGTTGATGCCGATCGACCGCCCCTGCTCCGGCCGGCAGATCAGCGGCTTGCCGTGGTCGCCGATGGCGAAGTCCCACTCGCCGGCCGGCACCCCGGCGATCTCCTGCAGCAGCCGGCGCATCAGCGACCGGGCGGCGGCGAAGCGGCGGCGGTCGCCCGGCATGACGAAGCGCGCGGCCCGCGCCCGCTCCGCCGCGGTCAGGAAGGGCAGGCAGGCCTCGTAGAGGGCTTCGTCCTCCGGCACCTCGGCCGTCCAGACATGGGCGTCGGCAGGCGCGTCGCTCATGCCGCCGTACCCCTCACTTCGGGTCGACGCCGCCGAGCTTGCAGATGTGCTTCCACTCGGCGTCGCTGACCGGGCTAACCGACAGCCGCCCCTGGCGGATCAGGACGAGGTCGGACAGGGCCGGGTCGGCCTTCATCTGCTTCAGCGTCACCGGGGTCTTCAGCGGGCGGGAGGCCTGCACGTCGACCATGCCGAAGCGGCCGCTCTCGTCGCTCGGGTCCGGGTAGTATTCGCGCACGATCTCGACGATGCCGACGATCTCCAGCCCCTCATTGGAGTGGTAGAAGAACGCCTCGTCGCCGAGCTTCATCGCCTTCAGGTTGTTCGAGGCCGCGTAGTTGCGGACGCCGTCCCAATGGGTGCGCTTGGCCTTGACCATCTGCTCCCAGCCCCATTTGACGGGCTCGGATTTCACCAACCAGTGATTCACGATTCAGCCTCTCGGATCGACGGCGACGCGCGCCTCCGGGCGGGAACGCTAGCGGAAAGACTCCGCGGTTTCCAGGTCAGGCCTCGCGTTTCGCCGGGCGCAGCAGCAGGCCGGCGATGGCGGTGTCGATCGCGGCGCCGCGGTTCAGCACGGCGTCGACCGCCGCGGTCACCGGCGCCTCGACGCCCGCCTGCGCCGCCAGCCCGGCCGCCGCCGCCGCAGTCCACACCCCTTCGGTGACCGACCGGCGCTCGCCCAGGATCTCGGCCAGCGGCCGGCCCTGCCCCAGCGCGATGCCCAGCGAGGTGTTGCGGCTGGTGGCGCTGCAGGCGGTCAGCAGCAGGTCGCCGAGGCCGGACAGGCCCATCAGCGTCTCCGGCCGCGCCCCGAGCCCGGCGCCGAGGCGCGTCATCTCGGCCAGGCCGCGGGTGACCAGCGCCGCCCGGGCGTTCTCGCCCAGCCCGCGTCCGGTGACGATGCCGGCGGCGATCGCCAGCACGTTCTTCAGCGCGCCGCCGAGCGCGACGCCGCGCAGATCCTCGCTCCAGTACAGGCGCAGCGTCTTGTGGCCGAGGCTGCGGGCCAGGGCGGCACCGGTGTCGGCATCGGCGCAGGCCAGGGTCAGGGCGGTCGGCAGGCCGCGCGCCACCTCGGCGGCGAAGCTGGGGCCGGACAGCAGCGCCGGTGCCGCCTCCGGCCGCACCTCGGCCGCGACCTCATGCATGAACCGGCCAGTCGCGGTCTCGATGCCCTTGGCGGTGATCACCAGCGGCCCCGGCCGCGGCGGCAGCCGCTCGAGGATCGCGCGCAGATGCTGCGCCGGCACGGCGAGCACGCGCAGCCCCTCGGCCGCGGCGAGGTCGGCGGTGACTGCGATCCCCGGATGCAGTGCGATGCCGGGCAGATAGGCGGGGTTCTCGCGGCTGTCCTGCATCGCCGCGGCGCGGTCCGGGTCGCGGGCCCACAGCACCACCCTGTGCCCGGCCCCGGCGAAGCTCTGGGCCAGCGCCGTGCCCCAGGCGCCGGCGCCGATCACCGCGATCCGGCGAGTCAAGCCTTCACCCCGGCGCCGATCGCGGCCGTGGCGGTCGGATCGAGCGGCCAGCGCGGCCGCGGCGCGCAGTCGAGCCCGTCGACCAGGCCGAGGCGCAGCCGCTCCAGCCCGGCCCAGGCGATCATGGCGCCGTTGTCGGTGCACAGCGCCAGCGGCGGCGCGACGAAGGGCAGCCCCGCGGCCGCCGACACCTCGGACAGGCGGGCACGCAGCCGCTGGTTGGCGGCGACGCCGCCGGCCACGACGAAGGCGGCGCCGACCGGATGCTCGGCCCGGAACCGGGCGATCGCCCGCTTCGCCCGGTCGGCCAGCGAGGCTGCCACCGCCTCCTGGAAGGCGGTGCAGAGATCGGCGACGTCCTGCGCCGCCGGCGGCTGCGGCAGCCCGGCGACGGCGCGGCGCACCGCGGTCTTGAGGCCGGAGAAGGAGAAGTCGCAATCCGGCCGCCCGACCATCGGCCGCGGCAGGGCGAAGCGCTTCGGGTCGCCGCTCTTCGCCGCGGCCTCGACCAGCGGCCCGCCGGGATGGCCGAGGCCGAGCATCTTGGCGACCTTGTCGAAGGCCTCGCCGACGGCGTCGTCGATGGTGGTGCCCCAGCGTCGGTAGCGGCCGACGCCCTCGACGCAGAGCAGCTGGCAATGGCCGCCGGACACCAGCAGCAGCAGGTACGGGAATTCGACTCCGTCGGTCAGCCGCGCGGTCAGGGCATGGCCTTCGAGATGGTTGACGCCGAGAAAGGGCAGGCCGCGGGCGGCGGCGATGCCCTTGGCGGTCATCACCCCGACGGCGACGCCGCCGATCAGCCCCGGCCCGGCCGTGGCGGCGATACCGTCGACCGCGTCGAGGCCGATCCCGGCCTCGGCCAGCGCCCGGCGGACGACGCCGTCGAGATGCGCCAGATGCGCGCGTGCCGCCACCTCGGGCACCACGCCGCCATAGGGGGCGTGCTCCTCGATCTGGCTGAGCACGACATTGGCGAGGATGCGCCGCTGGTCGTCGACCAGCGCCGCCGCCGTCTCGTCGCAGGAGGTCTCGATGCCGAGCACGATCATGATCGGCCCGATATAGGCGGTCCGGCGGCGCGGCGAAAGGACCGGGCGGCGCAGGACCGTGCCGGCGGCAACGTCATCCGCGACCCGGACCGCCCGCGAGGCGGCGCAGCCTATCCGTGACCCAGGCAAATCCCACCCGCTCCTGCTCCAGCCGCAGGTTCGGGCGAATGCGGTTGTGGCGCAGATCGTCGAACAGGGTGCGCTCCTCAGTTCCGAGCCGAGTCAGGTCGTGGGTCACCTGATCGGGCTCCTCGCCCCAGTGCAGCTGGTGCGCGGCCAGGATCTCGCGGTCCATCATGAACGACGACGCATGCCCGAAATGGCGGCGCAGCCGGTCGAGAATGGCAAAGCCGTGCGTGTCGATGTCGCCCCAATAATGGATCGCGCTCCCCGCCAGCCAGCGAGCCCGGGCCAGCGCGTCCCAGCCGTAGCCGGCGCCGAAGACCACGATGCCGTTGCGGACCGGCGGAAAGGCGAGGAAGTTGGTCTCGTTCTCGGTGATAAAGACGCGCGCGACCGGACAATCCAGGGCCGCGAAGCTGTCGGCGTCCAGCGTGATGTCGGGGCGTGCGATACCGGGCAGCAGCCGGATGCCGTCGTCGAGCACGCGAAAGCGGATGCGGACGGGCTTGTCCAGGAAACCGTAGCGGGCTGCGAATTGGCCGATGCCGGCCCGGTCGGGCTGCACGGCCTCCGGCGGCAGCACGAGGTCGAGCAACTCGGACAGGACCGCACGATGCGCTTCGATGAACTTGCTGTCGACGCCGGGAACGTCGACCTGACGCAGATAGATGCCGGGGCGCGGGTGATCGGCCAACCAGAGCACGACGGCGATCAGGCGCTGCCACCGATCGGCAAGAGCGACGGCCTGCACCGGACGCCTGGCCAGCCAGGGCAGCAGGGCCGGGGCCAAGGTCCTCGCCGATTCGACCATCTGCCGCAACCGCTCGCCCTCGTGGCGGCTGCCCAGCAATGCGAGCGCGCCGTCCAGCGCGTCGACCCAGGCCTGGACGGGCAGGCGCTGCAGGCCGTGGACGCGGTGGCGGACCTCGCGCCACTCGATCCGGACATGCGGCATTGCCGCGAGATCCGCGGCCCAGGCCCGCACGGCCTCGAAGCGATCGGTCAATTCGGACGAACTCGGACCCTTCAGGACGAGGCGCAGAGGGAACGTCGCTTCGCCGGTGACCAGGGGCCGCAGCAACTCCCCCCGATCCCACAGCCGCGACAACTGGGCCTTCAGGTCGCGCGGCGTGGTCCAGCTCATCCCGGCAGGTCTGCCGCCGCCAGCACCTCCGCCGGCGCCATGTAGGACGCCTTTCGCGCCTGGTATTCCTCGATCGTCAGCATGAGGAGCTTCGAGGCGCGGCCGTCTTCGTTCTGAACGAAGCCCACGCTCGACACGAACGGCTCGATGATGTGGATCTTCTGCAGCGGCGTGATGATCAGCAGTTGCAGGTTGAGCTGCCGGAACAGCCGGAGGCCGTATTGCGCCGATTCGTCGGAGCCGCGTCCGAAGGCCTCGTCGATGACGACGAAGCGGAAGGAGCGGGAGCGCGCGGCCCCCCACTCCAGTCCGAACTGATACGCCAGGCTGGCGGCCAGGATCGTGTAGGCCAGCTTCTCCTTCTGGCCGCCCGACTTGCCGCCGGAATCGGAATAGTGCTCGTGCTCGGCCCCGTCCTCGCGCCAGCGTTCGCTGGCGGCGAACAGGAACCAGTTGCGCACGTCGGTCACCTTGGCGGTCCAGCGACGGTCCTGCTCGGACAGGCCCTCCCGCCCGCGGAAACGATCGATGATCGCCTTGACCTGCAGGAACTTGGCTTCGGAATACTGGGAATCCTCGGCACCGGTCAGCGCCCCTTCGGTGCAAGCCCGCAGGCTGGCCTGGAAATCCCGGATCTCGGCATCCGGGCTGGGTTGAGATTCCAGTATGATGTAGCGTCCGGAGTTGTAGTCGATCTGCGCCAGCGATTCGTTGATGCGCTCGATCCGCAGCTTGATGGTCTCGCGCTCGCGGGCCAGCTGGGCGTTGAAGTTGGCGATCTCGTTGATCGTGTTGACGTTCAGCAATTCCTTGAAGCGGGCAACGAAGCGCGGCAGGTCGTCCCGGTTCAGCTGATCGAGCAGTGCCCCGTACTCGGACCCGGCGTCGAGGCTCGCGTCGATCTCGGCGGTCTCGAGCTTGAACTCGTCCTTGAAGGCCGACATGGCCTTGATGATCTTCTCGGTCAGGCGTTCCAGCTTCTTCCGCTCGGCATCGATGGCGGCCTGGAGCCAGGTACGAACGTCGTGTTCCCGGTTGTCGCAGGATTCCACGGTAAACTGGCGGTCGCCCAAGGCCTCGGCGCGCATGGTGTCCAGCCGCTGCGACAACGCCTCGTCGGCCGCCGCGTCCCGTACCAGCTCCTGCGCCTGCTGCCGTAGCGCTTCGGCATCGCTGCGGCGCTGCTCGACCTTGGAGCGCGCGTCCCTGGCCTGCCCGAGATCCCTCTCGATCTGCTTCAGATCCTCATTGGCCTGCCGGAACTGTTCGTCCAGTTGCTTCAGCTTGTCCGAAGCCGATGCCAGCTGCTCGTGCTCGGCCTGCAGCACAGTGATCTCCGAGGCCACGCTCGCCCAATCGAGCTCCTCGAAATCGGCGAACTCCTCCAGCTTCGCCAGGGCCTCGAGCCGGGATGCCAGCCCCTTTCGCTCGACTTCGACCGCGGCGATGCGGCCGGCAACCTGCGCCAGATGTCCTTCGAGCTGCCGCCTCTTCGCCTCGAGCGCCGCGATCTTCTCGGTGTTGGTCCAGCCCAGCACGTAGCGGCTGCGGTCGTCGATGCGGTGGCGGTCGTCCTTCTCGTGCCGCCCGTTGGGATCCTTGATCTGGCCGGCGCGCGTGAGGGCGCGAGATTCGCGCCGGAACTCGTCCTGCGTCGCACAGCACGCGAAGTCGAAGCGGTGGGCGAGCTCTCGTTCCAGCCAGTCGTAGAACGGCGAATCAGGCTTGACCGCCAGCTTCCGGACCAGGGAGTCGCGGTGCAGGTCGGGAAGATCGGCCGGCCGGCGCGGGCGGACGTGGAAATAGACCAGCCGGCCGCGCAGGTGGTTGCGGTCCACCCAGTCGGCGACCTCTCTGTAGCAGCCGTCCGGCACCAGCAGCGACAGGCCGAAATTCCGCAGCACCCGCTCGGCTGCCCCCTCCCAGTCGCGATCCGCGTCGCGCACCTGGATCAGCTCACCGGCGAACGGCATCTCGTCCTCGGCGATGCCAAGCGCGTCGCACAGGGCGGCGCGGATCTGGATCTGCCGGTCGTCGATGTTGCTGCGCCGCCGCTTCAGGCTGTCGATCTCGGCCTGCAGCCCGTCATGGTCCAGCTTGCCCTGGCGCAGGGTTACGCCGTGTTCGGTCATGCTGTTCTGCAGATCCGCGTCGCGGCCGCGCAACTCGTCATGCAGCGCCGCAAGACGAAGGCGCTGGCCGGCGAAGGTCGCAATGTCGGCAACGGCCGGTTCGCCCAGGATCGCCGTCAGCTCACCATGCCGCCGCGCCTTGGCCTGACGGCCCTCCCGCAGGGCCTGCTTCCTCTGGATCTCGGCCGCCAGCCGCTCCAGCCGGTCCCCGCCGTTCTCGGCGATGGCCTGCCTGATCTCGCCGAGCCGGATCTGCTGTTCGCCATGCTGCGTCTCGAGACGCCGGACCTCGCCGTCGAGCCGGGTCCAGTCGTGTTCCAGCGCGACCAGGCGCTTGTCGAGCAGCCCCAGCTTCAGGCCCGCGAAATATCCCCGCAGCGCCTCGCGGCAGCGCTCCAGGTCGCCGACCTCGCGGGCCACCGCAGTATGCCGCCCGCAATCGGCCACGAGCGGCGTCAGCAGCTCGACCTGCCGCTGCGCCTTCAGGACCGCCCGATGCGCCCGGTCGAGGTCGTCGAAATGGGTGATCAGCGCCTGGATGCGCGGGGCCACCTCGAACGGCTCCAGCATGTGGTCGCGCACGAAATCGGTCAGGTTGCCGACCGACTTCATCGACACCGTCTGGTGGAACAGCTCCAGCGCCTGATCGCTTTCGATGCCGAAGCGGCGGCGGAACCATGCGCCGTAACGGGGAAAGCCGTCCTCGATCTCCGCCCCCGCGGCCCGCAGCCTCCGGCGCAGCTGGGTGAGGTCCGACCCGAACTGCGTGAAGTCCGCCGCGATCGAAAGCTCGCGCTCCGCCCCGACGAAGAAGCGGGCCGGCTGCGCCTGGGTGTCCTTGATCCAGAACACCTGCGCCAGCGTCACCGTCTGGTCGTAGCCGGCGTTGTGGAAGACCCCCAGGATGACGGAGTAGCTGTTGTGATCGCGCAGGCTCACCGGCTTGGCCGTCCCGGTAGCTTCGTTGCGCTCGGACTTGTAATGCCCGAGCACGTAGGAGCGGAGCGTGCGCTCCTTGGCATCGGCCCCGGCGGCCTTGTTGTAGGCGACGCGATGCGCCGGCACGAGCAAAGTTGTTACCGCGTCCACCAGAGTCGATTTGCCGGATCCGATGTCGCCCGTGAGCAGGCCGTTGCGGCCATCGAGGGTGAGTGTCCAGATCCGGTTGTGGAACGTCCCCCAATTGAAGACCTCGAGCCGCTTCAGGCGGAAGCCAGCGAGCGTCTCTTCGGCCGCGGCGTTGAGGAGGAGGGGCAACTGGTCATTCATCGACGTCTCCCGCGGCTCGCTCCCCACCGGCGAGATGGGCCTGATAGTCGGCCAGCCGGGCGTCGAAGTCGGCCAGCCACTGGGCGTCGACGAAGGCCTTGAGGATGCGCCGGACCTCGAAGCCGGCCGGCCCCACGACCATTCCGCCGCCGGGCTTGAGGCGCCGGAGGAAGCCGAGTTCGACGACCTTGTTGATCTGCGCGTCAATCTGGTCGATCAGCCTGGCTTCGTTGCTGCTGTCGGGCAGGAAGACGCGGACGAGTTCGAGGATCTCGTCCCGCGTCAGCACCAGGCGCGTGTCGCCGCCGCCGGCGTCGAATTCGACGAGCTTCTTGCGCAGCAGCGCCAGCAGCAGGCTGACCGGGAACGACAGCGGCCGGCGCGCGACCAAGCGCCGCAACCGGGGGCCGGCCTCGTCCTCCGCCGGTTCCGGCCGGCTCTTGAGAAAGGCATAGCCTTCGGCCTCGTCGAGCACCAGATCGAGGCCGAGCACGGCCATGTAGTCGCGCAGCCGGGCCTGGAGATCCAGCAGCGCCCCCCACAGCCGCTCGTCCTCCTCGCGATAGACCACCCCCTTGAGCAGGGCGACCGCCAAAGTCGAGAGATCCGGCCGCCCCGGGGATGCCGCCGCTGCGGCGGTTCGCGTGTGGTCTCCCTGGTCCATCCTCATCTCACGAAAACGATCCGCGGCAGCCGGGCCTGCCGGTGTGCGGATCGGCCGTCCCGGCCCACGGTCGTCCATGCGATCAGGTCGACGGCACCGTCGACGACCTCGGTCCTGAACGAGTCGGCGCCGAGCTGCAGATAGGCCACCAGCTCCGCCAATCCCTGCTGCAGGGGCTGGGCCTCGATCAGCTCCCGCAGCGTCACCTGCGGGCGCGCCTGCAGGGCATGGCGGATGTGACGCATGAGCCGCGGCTTGTCGATCACGACCTGGTCGTAGAGCTCCGACGGATCGATATCACCGTCCTCTTCCTGCAACGCGATCTCCGCGATCAGCGGGCGCCGCGCCGGGGCATACAGGGGCCGTTCCAGTGGCAGTTCGATGGCCGCGGCGGGCTCGGCGATGCTGGCCACGTCCCCTGGCGGCGGCGACTGCCGCAGCGCGATCGCCTTGGTCTCGATGCCGTGCAGGATGTCCATGATCCTGCGGTTCTCGAGCCAAGCTTGGTCGTCGAGAAAGCGCCGCAGCTGCTGCGACAGCAGCGCCACCGTGCGCTGAGTGTGCTCGCCGGCTTCCAGCCAGTCGTAATGGACCCGCCGCATGCGGGCGTCAGGCGCCAGATCGGCCACCGCCGGCAGGGCCAGCACCCGATCCAGCAGCCCGGTCAGCTCCTCCTGCCTTCGGCTGGACATCAGGAAGTCCCAGAACGCCCGGAAGCTGCGGCCCTGATCGGAATCGCCGATCGCGTCGTGCTCGCCCATGATCTCTTCCAGCAGGGTGCCCTTGGCTCCCTCCCACAAGGCGATCCGCTCCCGCACCCTGCGGTCCAGCTGCCGGAAGTTGTGCTCCACCTCTCGGAAGTCGGCCAACAGCTCGCGCGCGAGCTGGGTGAACTGCTGGAACCGGTCCTTCAGGGCGGTGTCGTCCAGCAGCGGCACGCGACCCGCCTGCACCTGCGCGATCTCGGCATCGATCTCGTCGCGCCGCCGCCGCAGCTCGGCGACGCGCTTCACCGGATTGGCTTCGCTGCCTTCGCTCATCTGCCGCAACAGCTCGAACAAAGTCAGCAGGCGGGATTCGGTGCCGACGAAGCCGCGTTCCGACAGCTGGCCCAGCCAGGTGATGGCCTTTTCGGCAGCCGGGGTCAGGTCGAATTGAAGCTCGTCCGTTCCGGCACGGTAGAACTTGCGCAGCCATCCCTTGTCCGGGCCGGCCCAGTCGTTGAGATAGTCGAGCGCCGGCCTCGGGAACCGGTCCTCGCCCCAGCGCTGGCGCAGGGCGTACAGCTCGTCCTCCAACGCCTCGGCGAGGTCCGCCGCCGCGATGATGCGCGTGTTGGGCGCGACGAAGACGCGATGCAGGAAGCCGATGGCGAGCGAGGCGTGATCCGAACGCAGCAGCCGCCACGCCGGATGATGGGCGCGTAGGGCTTCGAGCGCGTCGAAATCGAACACCATCGCGCCAGCCTAGCGTTTCCGAAGAGACGTTCAATCCGGCAGCAGCTTGCCGGGGACGGTATCGCCAGATACGAACAAAAGCCGAACATGGATCTCGCTTCCCGTCAAGCTCATTGTCCGACCGCAGCCGCCCGGACCGCAGAGCCCGGTAGACCTCAGAGGGTCTCGGGCTCCCGCATCCAGCTCGGGATGTCCCGCTCGCCATGCAAGACGCGCCAGACGTCGATGTGCTGGTCACGCTCGACGTAGAAGACCAGATGCGGGTAGCGCACCAGCGGCCAGGAACGTAGCCCTGGCAGGTTCAACTCATGGGCGTAGCGAGGAGAACCGGCGGCAGGATGACGGCCGATGTGAGCGTAAGCATGCTCCAGCGCATCGACGAAGCCGATAGCGGCCTCTATCGCATCCTCATCCAGGTAGTAGGCAATCACCTCATCGATATCCCGTCTCGCCAGATCGCGGGGGACGATAGGCTTGGCCTTCACTCTCCGCGGCGGGGTTTCGACGCCTTGCGAATCCGGTCTCGCAAGCCTTCGAAATAGGCGGCGTCGACAGGGGAGGTGAGCGGGGACTCGGCGCCCGCGAGCAGGAGACCACGAAGCCGCTGGCGGTCCTGATCCTTGCGGATCAACTCGCGCACATACTCGCTGCTGGTGCCGTAGCCGCGCTGGCTGACCTGCTCGTCGACGAAGGACTTCAGGCTTTCGGGCAGCGATATGTTCATCGTGCTCATGATCGGAAGAATGGGCTTCTTGGCAAAAATTGGCAAGCCGATCATCTCGCCGACCGGCCACGTCGCCGCAACCGCCCCGCGCGGCTTGCCCGGCGGGCGCCGGGCTTCTAGAAGTCGGGCCATGGACACCGTTCTCCGCATCGGCACGCGCGGCAGCGCCCTTGCCCTCGCCCAGGCCGAGGAGACGCGGCGGCGTCTGATCGCGGCGCATCCGGCCCTGGCGGCCCCCGGCGCGGTCGAGATCCAGGTCGTCCGCACCACCGGCGACCGGGTGCAGGACCGGCCGCTGTCCGAGATCGGCGGCAAGGGGCTGTTCACCAAGGAGATCGAGGACGGCCTGCTGGACGGCAGCCTGGACATCGCCGTCCATTCGATGAAGGACATGCCGACCCGACTGCCGGACGGGCTGATCATCGGCGCCCTGCTGCCGCGCGAGGACCCGCGCGACGCGCTGTTCGCCCGCGACGCCGCCCTGGCCGGCCCCGCCAGCCTGGCGGCGCTGAAGCCGGGCGCGGTGGTCGGCACCTCCAGCCTGCGGCGGCAGGCCCAACTGCTGGCGCTGCGGCCCGACCTGCGGGTGGTGCCGTTCCGCGGCAATGTCGACACCCGCCTGGCCAAGCTGGATGCCGGCACGGTCGACGCCACCCTGCTGGCCCTGGCCGGGCTGAAGCGGCTGGGCCGGGCCGACCGGGTCTCGGCCGTGCTCGACCCGCAGGAGATGCTGCCGGCCGTGGCCCAGGGCGCCATCGGCATCGAATGCCGCGAGGCGGACGACCGGGTGCTGGCCCTGCTGGCCCCGATTCACGACCGCGACACCGGCGACCGGGTGGCGGCCGAGCGCGCGCTGCTGGCGGCGCTGGACGGCAGCTGCCGCACCCCGATCGCGGCGCTGGCCGAGCTGGGGCCCGGCGACACGCTGACCCTGACCTCCCGCGTCGCCCTGCCGGACGGCAGCGAGATGCATGAGGACCGGCGCAGCGGTCCTCGGTCCGAGGCGGCACGGCTGGGCACCGAGGCCGGCGAGGCCCTGCGCCGCCGCATCGGCCCGCGCTTCATGGCCGGATGAGGGCCCCCTGGATGGACGCAACCGGATGACGCGCTGGCTGGTCACCCGGCCGCGGGAAGAGGCCGAGCGCTTCGCCGATGCGATGCGCGACCGCGGCCTCGACCCGGTGGTCGCCCCGATCCTGGAGATCGAGCCGGTCGATCCCGGGCCGATCGACCTCGGCGACGTGCAGGCGGTGCTGGCCACCAGCCGCAACGGCATCGACGCCTTCGCCCGGCGGGTGAAGCGGCGCGACCTGCCGGTGCTGGCGGTCGGCGACGCCACCGCCGAGCTGGCCCGGTCGCTCGGCTTCCGCGACGTCGCCAGCGCCGCCGGCGACGGCGACGACCTGGCCGATCTGGCCCGCGCCCGGCTGGACCCGGCGGCCGGGGTGCTCCTACATCCTTCGGGTGAGGAGGTGGCGCGCGACCTGCCCGCCCTGCTGGCCCCCGCCGGCTTCACCGTGCGGCGGATCGTGCTGTACCGCGCTCGCCCGGCGGCGGCGTTGCCCTCGGCGGCGGTGGCGGCCCTGACCGACCCCGGGCTGGCGGGGGTGGTGTTTTTCTCTCCCCGCACCGCGAAGGTCTTTGCTACCCTCGCGGCCCGGGTCGAACTGACCCATCGCCTCGCCGGGCTGACGGCGGTCTGCCTGAGCCCGGCCGTCGCCCAGGCGCTGGATCCGTCGCCCTGGCGGGCGGTGCGAGTCGCGGACAGGCCGGATTCGCCGTCGCTGCTGGCGCGGCTTTCCGATTTTCCCGCTGAGCAAGAGACGAGGACGGCGAACGGTATGGACCCGACCCCCGACAAGCCAGGCGAAGCAGCGGCCCCGAGCCCTGACTCCCAGCAGCCGGACGATGTGTCGGCCACCTCTCAGGCTCAGCCCGAGTCCCCCGACACGGCCGGCGAACCCGCCGCGTCGCTCCCCGAGGAGGCCCAGGGCCTGCCGAGCGAGGGGCCGCTGACCCCGACCGAGCGGGTGATCGAGGCCTTCGGCGGCATCCGCCCGATGGCCGCCAAGCTGACCGTGCCGGTGACCACCGTGCAGGGCTGGAAGCGGCGCAACGCCATCCCGGAGCAGCGCCACGCCGACATCCTGGCCGCGGCCAGGACCCATGGCATCGCGCTCGACCCGGCCGAGCTGGCCCGCACCCGCCCGGCGACGCCGGAGGAAGGCGCGCCCGAGCCGGTCGAGCTGTCCG
The DNA here is from genome assembly GCF_038440215.1 of Inquilinus sp. OTU3971. NCBI lineage: Bacteria > Pseudomonadati > Pseudomonadota > Alphaproteobacteria > Rhodospirillales > Rhodospirillaceae > Inquilinus > Inquilinus sp. OTU3971. The sequence continues at coordinate 19,513 of NZ_JASATH010000138.1, forward strand.
AGCCGGAGACTCCGCCCGGCCCGCCGCGGGTCGGCCCCCCGACCATCCCGCCGCCCCCCCCGGCCGAGCCGCCGGGCAATCCCGCGCGCTCGGCCTGGTATGCCGCGGGCGTCGCCGTCCTCTTCGCCGCGATCTCGGTCACGGCGCCGATGTGGTCGCCGAAGCTGTTCGGCCCGGCCACCCCGACCCCGGCGCCGCAGGGGTCGCCGACTTTGGGCGACCGCGTCGCCTTCATCGAGAAGCGCCTGGCCGACCTGCCCTCCGGCACAGCCGAGGCGATCGACGGGCTGGGCAAGCGGGTCGAGGCGCTGGAGAAGCCGCCCGGCGGCCCGCTCGACCCCGCCGCGATCGAGAAGGGCCGCGCCGACCTGGCTGCCCGGGTCGACACGATCCAGCAGAAGCTGGACCAGCTGGCCGGCACGGCGCCGCAGCAGGCCCAGCAGCCCCCCGCCCAGCCGGCGGCCCCTGCCCCGGCCGCGCCCGCGCCGGCCCCCGAGGCCGTGGCGGCGCTGGAGGCCCGGGTCGCGGCGCTGGAATCGGCCCAGGCCGCGGTCAAGACGCTGGGCGACACCGTCGCCACCCTGTCGTCCGGTTCCCAGGCCAATGGCAGCACCCTGGCGGCGCTGCAGCAGCAGGTCGACGCGGTCAAGGCCACGGTCGAGCGGCTGCGCAACAGCGACACCGGCGCCCAGGCGCTGAGCCTGGCCGCCGGCCAGCTGCGCAGCGCGCTGGACACCGGCGCGCCGCTGGACGAGACGCTGGCCCTGCTGCGCGGCCTGGCCCAGAACGATCCCGGCCTGGCCAACGCCGTGTCGGCGCTGGAGCCGGCGGCGAAGGGCGTGCCAAGCCGCGCCGCCCTGGCCACCGGCTTCGTCCAGGCGGCGGAGGCGGCGCGCAAGGCCGACCAGCCGGAAAGCGGCGACTGGGTCGACCGCAGCCTGTCGGTGGTGCAGGACCTGGTCACGGTCCGCCCGGCCCCGGGCGAGGTCGAGGGCACCGACACCAACGCCGTGCTGGCCCGGGCCGAAGGCCGGCTGCAGCGCGGCGACCTGGCCGGCGCGGTCGAGGCGGTCGAGGGCCTGAGCGGCCCCGCGGCCTCGGCGATGGCGCCCTGGCGCGGCCAGGCCGAGGCCCGGCTTTCGGCCGAATCGGCGCTGCAGAGCCTGTCCGCCCTGGCGGTGCAGCGCCTGGCCGCGGCGAGCAGCGCTGCTGCCGGTTCCGGTGACACCCAGCCCCCGAAGACGCCATGAAGCGTCTGCTGATCTACGCCCTCAAGCTGGCCATCCTGATCGCGGTCGCGGTCTGGCTGGCGGACCGGCCGGGCCATGTCGAGATCCAGTGGCAGGGCCGGGTGATCGAGACCTCGGTCGCGCTGCTGGTGGCGGCCGCGGCGGCGCTGATGCTGCTGGCGGCGTATCTGTACCGGTTCTGGCGCTCGCTGCGCCGGGCCCCGGGACGCTTCGTCGAGGGCCGCCGCTTCGCCCGCCGCGAGAAGGGCTATCGCGCCCTGACCCGCGGCATGGTCGCGGTCGCCGCCGGCGACGCCGAGGCGGCGCGGCGCTTCGCCCGCAAGGCCGATGTGCTGCTGGACGAGCCGCCGCTGACCCTGCTGCTGTCCGCCCAGGCGGCGCAGCTGGCCGGCGACGACACCGCCGCCACCCGCTATTTCGAGGCGATGCTGCGCCGGCCGGACATGGAGTTCCTGGGGCTGCGCGGCCTGTTGAACCAGTCGCTGCGCCATAAGGAGTCGGTGCAGGCGCTGGAGATGGCGCAGCGCGCCCGGTCGCTGCGGCCGGACGCGGCCTGGACCCACCGCGCCTGCTTCGACCTGGAGGTGGCGCAGCACCGCTGGGCCGACGCCCAGCTCAGCCTCGCCCATTCGGTGCGGGTCAAGGCGATCTCGGCCGAGGACGGGCGGCGCTTCAAGACCCGCATCCTGGTCGAGCGCAGCCGCGAAGCCGAGGAAGCCGGCAACCTGTCCCAGGCGCTGGACTTCGCCCACAAGGCGGTGGGGCTGGAGCCGGACTTCGTGCCGGCGGCGCTGCAGGAGAGCGCGCTGCTGCAGCGCACCGGCCGTGACAGCCAGGCCGCGCGCCTCCTGGAGAAGAGCTGGGGCCGCGCGCCGCATCCGGAGATCGCCCGCGCCTATGCCGCGCTGGGCCCGGCCGACGAGGGCACGCTCCTGAAGGTCAAGCGGCTGGAGAAGCTGGTACGGCTGCGGCCGGATTCGGCGACCGGCCTCCTGACCCTGGCCGAGGCCGAGCTGTCGGCCCAGCTCTGGGGCAGCGCCCGCACCCATCTCCTGAAGGCCGAGCAGGTGGCGCCGTCGCGGCGCGTCTACCGCCTGCTGGCCGATCTGGAGACCGCCGAGCGCAACGACCCGATCGCGGCGCGCAGCTGGCTGACCAAGGCGCAGACCGCGGCGCCGGACGAGGTCTGGGACTGCGATTCCTGCGGCGCCCAGGCCCAGCGCTGGTCGGCGCTGTGCGACCATTGCCACGGCTTCGACACGCTGGCGTGGCGCCTCCCCGGTCCCGCCCGTGGCCTGGCGCCGACGCCGGTCGAGATCGACGCCTTCCTGCCCGCGCCGGTGCCGGCGGCCGCCGGCACGGCCGTGGGCCCCGCCCCC
>NZ_JASATH010000139.1:0-21962 GCF_038440215.1 Inquilinus sp. OTU3971
TTAGGCCTATGAGGCTCGCGAGGAACCGGTCCGAGCGATCCTCCGATTTTCATGTCACGACCGTAACCCTGGAAGGCTGCAGCCCCCCGGAGCACGAACAGTTGCTGTGTACCGATCTTCGGGCGTAGCATGACAGCGCTTCTCAACACCGCGAGCAAATCCGGCTATGAGTGAAGGAGAATTCGCACGCACGGGAACAGCCCTCGCCCGTCGATTTTACTTGCACGTGAGCGCAGGCGGCCACCTACGGCCGCACGATTTGTCACTGCTGGTTCAGGCGCTTGAGAGCAAGGATCGAGAGATCACAAGCCTTCGAGCTCAATTGCAAGACGTCCGACGCGCTCTCGATGAGGCGTCACCGCTTGGACATCCACATCCCAAGTGATCAAAGGTCGCTAACATTTGCATAGACCGCCGACGTCATCCGTCGAAGGAGAGTCAAAGGGATAGGCCAGTTGAGGCCGACGCTGCGATGTCCAAGCCGGACGGAGGAAAAAATGTCGAGTGTCAAGACTGTACAGCTTTCTCGACAAAAGGCGGTCCAGTATCTCCGTATGTCAAGCGACCATCAGCGGTACTCGATCGAGCAGCAGACGGCGGCAATCGCAGAATTCTCAGGCAATCACGGATACGAGATCATCCGCACGTACGCGGATCCAGGAAAGAGCGGGCTGTCACTGAGAGGGCGCGTGGCGTTACAAAAACTCCTGTCGGACGCCCTGCAGCCCGGCCGGGATTTCGACATCATTCTTGTGCTCGACGTCAGCAGATGGGGTCGCTTTCAAGACTTGGATCAAGCAGCCCACTATGAGTTTGTTTGCAAACAAGCAGGAATTAAGATAATATACTGCGCCGAGCCATTTGCGGATGATAATTCCATTTCAGATTCGTTAATGAAGCATCTAAAAAGAATTATGGCTCGTGAGTATAGTCGAGAATTATCTGAAAAACTTTCCCGAGCTCATCACTACCATGCGCGCCTTGGGTTCTCACAAGGCGGGGTTGTACCTTACGGCTTTCGGCGACAGCTGGTGGATTATGACGGCAATCCACGATGCATTCTGCAAACAGGGGATCGAAAGGCCATCAGCGGTGATCGAGTGTTGTGGGTCCCCGGACCTCTTGATGAAATAGACGCTGTTCGTCGGATCTTCGGCTGGTACGTGAATAGCCGGCTGACTATCAAGGCGATTGCCAGGAAGCTTCGAGAACAAGGCGGCACAGAAACTGGTGACCGGCTGTGGAGTGCGAGCATGGTTCGCAAAATACTCACGAACGAAATTTATCTCGGTCGCTACGTATACAATCAAACTTCATCAAAACTCCAAAACTCAAAATCAATAAACCCAGAATCTCTCTGGATAAGAACCGAGATAGGCGCTCCCACAATTCATACCAAACTCTTTGTTCGGGCACAGACTAGAATATTGGAGAATGGCAAAAATAGACGATTGGCAGATGCGAAGATGCTATCTTTGCTCGATCGACTTCTGAGAAAAAATGGCTCACTCACGACAAAGTTAATCAGTGAATCGAAGATGGTTCCAGGTGTAACTACATTCCGAAGCCATTTCGGTACAATTGAAAAGGCATACGAAGCGATCGGGTATGTCTCGAAGAACCGATACAAGGATGCGAACGGAGAGCCATGGACTGATGATGCGCTGTTAGAGTGTCTTAGGATGCTGCATTCCCGGCAGGGCTTTCTCTCCGTTCGCACGATCGACGAGGCCTCAGATCTGCCGTCCTCGAGTATGTTCAGACGTCGGTTCGGATCGGTCGGGCGAGCGTGCGAATGCGCGGGGTTTCCTCAGAAATCCGTCAGCGAAATCAACATCGCCGCTCACGTGCGGCGCAGTGAACGCGAAGGCAAGCTACCAGGACACCGGCGGACAGGCGCCAACGCCTCAGCCACCTGGCGGCATGTCACCTCAGCCGAGATGATAGACGGTCTGCGGCGTTTGGTAGGCCAGCACGGATACCTCTCCGACAGGCTTATCGACGGGGCTTCCGACATTCCTTCCGCCAGTTCTGTGGCGCGGCGCTTCGGCGGTTCGCTCTTGGAAGCGTACAGGCTGGCGGGGTGGACCATGGATCGCCAGCAGATCGTGGTGGAACGAGAGCGACGGCGTTCGCAGAGGGCCCAAATGCGGCGATCTGCATAGGCGCAAGAGGAGCCGCTCAAGACCTCCTCAGTGCTGCAGCAGAGCGGCCGGGTGCTTCGCAAAGGTGGTGACTCCGTTGGCTGGCCGCATCGAAGTAGGCATTATGAATTGATTTGATTTTCCAGCATCTAGAGAAAGTACAAGAGGCGAGCTCTGTGCTTAGGAGCATGGCCGCCGACCTTCGTTTCTCGCTTCCGGAGTCAGCGGCGCTTCGATGATCCCGCATATCCTCCGCAGCCCATGCCGATCCCTTTAGGCGTTCAGCAGCTAGGCCAGGGCCTGGCTACCCACTCGACAACCGAGAACACCTCGAACCGGCCGCCGTTCGAGAGCCGGCCCTGCCACCTGGAATCGGGGCTCCGGTCGATGATCCCGTGGTTCTGGTTACGCTCGCCGCGCGCCTATCCAGCCAAATCAGTCTCCTAGATTGAGAAGGCCCGCCCATGACGGGGCCGGCTGAAGGATTGCCGCTGCCCCCCGCCGCAACACGCGTTAGGATTGGCGCGAGCGTCGAGGGGGAGCGGGGATGAGCGCGCTATCAAGAATCGCGGCAGCCGTGCTGCTGGTGGGGCTGACGGGTTGCTCAGGGGAGTGGGGCCCAGTTCCGCCGCCGAAATCTAAGCAGCCAAGCGTGCTGGACCGGGCCGCAGAGCCTTTGGTGAAGGACCTCGGCGGCACTGTGGGATCACAAGGGGGCATCGTATTTCAGGGCCCGCCGCTGAAATGAGGGGCCTGTGTGGAACCTCCCAGCAAATCCACCGGTAGAAGGTCACTCGACCCCCTTGGGGGTCTAGATTGTCCATCGTAGCCGCTAGGTCGCAGCGCACGGTCTCAGCCGCGCCGGGCAAATCGTCGAGGGCGCCGCCAACGATCCCAAGAGCGAACGCGCGTGGGCGTTCGAGCGACAGCCGCCGTACCGAGCACAGCTTGCCCGTAGGGGCGCGGTGGGCGTCGCCCATTAGGACGCCTACGCCGGCCGATAGACCGGCCCGATCAGGGTCATGAAGATTGTTCGCGGGCCGCTGTCGGGCGCGTTAGGATCGGCCATTGGTCCCCGGTTGAACGGGCTTGAAAATGCCCGCCGCCGGCGAGCGAAGGAGATGGTGTTCACCGGCGGGAGCGGCGAAGGTTGACGCAAACTACAGCGGCGAATTGCACATGATGCGGCTTGCCGAACACAGCCTGATAAGTCGCTGTACACTGACGGCTGCGAGCGTTCCGCTGTGCATGTGCCCGGCTTGGCTGGCCATCTTCTGGCTTGAGCCCGTCGAGACGTATCCCCCGGCGACGAGCTCCCCATCCCTCTTGTCCGAATCCTGTCTAGCGGGTTTGTTCGGGCCCCTTGTGCTATTTTTGGATGCGTTCCGGAACGCGAAGAAAGCGAAGCCATGATGGCCGGGCCGAAGCCGCACCGCCTCGCCTATATCGACTCGCTCCGCGGCGTCGCGGCCCTGCTGGTGATGCTGATGCACAACATCCAGCCGATCGCGACAGGTCCGGTCAGGACCTTGCTCTACGACATCGTCGACCCGGGCAAGGTCGGGGTCGTGGTGTTCTTCGCCATCAGCGGGTTCGTGATCCCGTTCAGCTTTCCGAAGGGGCCGGCGCCGCTCGCCCGCTTCGTGGTGTCGCGGCTCTTCCGGCTCTACCCGGCCTACTGGCTGTCCATGGCCGCCTGGATCGCAGTCGTCGCCATCATCGGCGGGGCGATGCCCTCGGTGATCAATGTGCTGGCAAACGTGACCATGGCCCAGACCCTGTTTGGCCAGACCAACCTCGTCGGCATCTACTGGACCCTGTTCATCGAGCTCGTCTTCTACACCCTCTGCGCGGTGGCCTTCGCACTGGGATTGCTGCATATCGGCCGCTTCACCTTCGGCGCCTGCCTGGTCTGGCTGCTGGTCGCGGTGCTGCTCGCCGTCGCCCGGTTCACGCTGGAGAGGAAGGTGCCGGTGGCCGTGCCGCTCTGCCTCTCGATCATGTTCTGGGGCACGCTCTGGCGCGAGGCGACGATCAACGGATCTGCGCTCGACCGACGCCATGCCACCTGGATATTGGTGCTGTTCGCGATCGCAATCCCGCCGATCAGCCTGCTCGCCTACAATTTCGACACGGGCCTCGAGGAGTACTGGGTGCGCTATGCGGTGTCGTACTACGTCGCCATCGGCTTATTCATGCTGCTGTCCACCCGGGTCCGGCTGACCGGTCGGGTGGCGGTCTGGTTCGGCCAGATCAGCTATTCGCTGTACCTCTTCCACGTGCACACCAAGCTGCTGGTGGACGAGGCCGTGGCCCGAGCCGGACTGGCGCTTCCGGCCGCGCTGCAGGTGGCCCTCTCCATCGCCGCCTCGGTCTGCGTCTCCTACGTCGTCTTCACGCTGGTCGAGCGCCCCGGCATCCGGATCGGCAAAGCCGTCGGCGGATTGATCGCGGCCCGCCGGTCGGAACAAGCCGGTGTGCCTGGCGCCGCCCAGTGAGCCCTTAAGATCGGCGCTTGTCGTCCTCGGGAGGCCTCGCCCGAACCAGCATCGGCTGGCCGGTGACAATGGATCGTGCCGGCACATCCTTGCTCACCACCGCGCCGGCACCGACCACGGACCCGGCGCCGATTGTGACGCCACCCAGAATGATGGCATCGGCGCCAATCCAGACGCCATTACCGATCGTGATCGGCTTGTGCACGTGCGGATATGGAAGCGGCGCCGAGAAATCCAGGCCGGCGGTCTCGATATAGACACCTTTTGATAGATGAACGTGGTCTCCGATCCGAATCGGCGATGCGGCCCCGATCGTGCAGCCAGGCCCGATAATGACGCCGCGGCCGAGTTGCACGCGCTCCGGATATTTGACCTCGGCGGACCAGTGGCAGAAGCAGTCGGGTGCGGCCGGAAAAAGAGCCGCAGCCTTGGCCGCACTGGCCAAACGTCCCGAGAGCCGGGCCGCGCGGACGGCGGCGAGGGTGACCATACGAACCGGGGCCGAGCGGAGGAGGAATCGCATAGAGTTGAGTATGAGGCATCCCGTCACGGCCCTCCAGCTTGCGGCAGCCAAAGAGCATGGAACGATCCGTTGACAGGGACGAAGCTCAAGGTCGGCGGCCTTCTGGTCGTGTTCCGCCTGCGCTGATCGTTCTAGCGCGCCAAAAACATGATTCGGCATCGTACGGTCGCTTTCCCGAAATCTCCGCTGAGATCTGGACCATGAGCCCATGCCCTAGGGCGTGACAGATCTGGACATCGCCCTTATGATCTCGACCTATAGTCAGAGGTATTGAGGGGGCTTTTTCAAATGACGTCCGCGACGGATCGCCAATGGCGGCGCGGGGCAGGAAGAACCCCTATTTCGGTATCGTCGGCATCGAAACGTCGGATTTCGAAACAAGGTGGCGGGCCAGGTTCTTCGAGACTGGCAAGGTCCACATGGACTAGGTCTTCGAGCATCTTGCCCGTTATGACGCGCTGCCTGCCGACCGGCAGAAGGCTCTGGACTTCCGTTGCGGCGCCGGCCGGCTGCTCCTGCAATTGACGGCCCGCTTCGACAGCCTGGTTGGCGTCGACGTTTCGCCTGACCAGTTGGCCCTGGCAAAGGAGAACGTCCGCGCCGACAGCCTCCGGCTCATCCGCTCCCTTGATGACCTATCGGGCGAGGCCGGCACATTCGATTTCGTGAACACCTTTGTCGTGCTGCAGCACATCCGGCCCCAGCAGGGGTATCTGATCATCGACAAACTGCTGAAGCTGCTCCGACCGGGCGGATCCTTCGCGCTACATTTCACGGTCGGCGACACACGTGAGAAGCGTCGGCGTGTGAACTGGTTCCGCTACCGGCTACCGCCGCTGCACTGGGCCTATAACCTCTCCTGGCGCCGGCCCTGGAACGAGCCGATCATGGAGATGAACAAGTACGACATGGCGACCGTCGGCGCGATCTTGATGCGCAACGGCGTCGGGCGCTTCGGCTGCTCCTTGATCAACCACACGGGCTATACCGGCATGCTCTGCGTCGGCCGCCGAGAACCCGGCATCAACATCCTGCCCCAGAACATGGAAGGATGATCTGAGCGGGAAATTTGGATGGCGTTATGGACATGCAACAACCCGCTGTATAGTGCGGGCGGCGAACTTGGCGGCGACCCCGCAACCGACCTCGCATCAATTCTCATTATGGCTCTGCTGGTCGCCGCTGTGGCGGCTATCATCGTCTACCGTCGAACGAGTCGCGGCAACAGGCGCGGCCGATAGCCTGCGCGCACAGGGGATCCATGCCGTTCAGCCTGATCAACCAGCGCAGCCTCACGCCGGTCAAGGTGCTGCTCGCCGCCTGCTCGGCCTGGTTCGCCATGTACTTCCTGGCTCCGATCGAGATCTCTCGGGCGCAGACCGACTATCCCTACTACCTTCTGGGCAGCTGCCTGATCGGCCTCCTGCTAGGCCTGATCGCCTTCGAGCCCAGGACCATAGCCCAGCCACCGGTGCCCCCGGCCGATCTGCGCCATACGCTGCGCCAGCTGTATCAGATCGCCTTCATCCTCGGCTCCATCGGCATCGCCCTGCGCGTTGCCGACTGGATCTTTCTGCGCGGCCTGTCGGTCGACACCGATTTCATCGAGAACCGCGAAAAGATCGAGAGCGCGGGCACCAATGCCTTCGCCATGGTGGCGACGCTGCTGATCCCGTTCGGGCTGGTTCCATACATGATCCACGCCGTCGCTAAGCGGTCCGGTGAGCGGGTCGGCCGGGCTTGGCAGGCAATCGGCCTCGCGATCCTGTGGCCCCTTCTCACGATCGTCATCGGCTCTCGTTCGAGCATGTTCATGTCCATCGGCATGCTCATCGTCGCGCGCCTGATCATCTTCCCACGCACATCGAGGACGGTGATCGCCTTCTGCACCTTTCTCGTCCTCGGCCTGATTTATGGTGGCGGCCTCATCTTCATCGAACGCTTGAGCCTGATCGGCCTCAACGTCGAGTCGGTCATCAAGGTATCGGCGTTCACACACTTAGTTCCGGTGACGCAGACCTACTTCTCAATCACGTCGCAGATGTCTGATTGGGGCCGAGACACCGTATTTATCATCACGACATTCATTCAGTATTTCACCCATGGGGTGCCTGAGTTCGCCTATCTGGTCGAGCACTCGACCACCCCGGAGCAGGGCGGAATCTACACCTTCAGCATCCTGGCGCGCCTGTGGGCCATCCTGTGGGGGAACAACTACGACGCCCTCGCGGCCCTGCACATGATGCCCCGCTTCGGCATCTACACCACCGCGTTCGGCCCCTTCTATGTCGACTTCGGCGCCTTCACTCCCGTCTTTTGCTTCGCCATCGGCGCCGTGGTGTCCTGGACGCGCCGCAAGGTGCTGCACGGCGATATCGCCGCCCTGCCGCTCTACATCTGCTTCATCATGCAAGTCGGCGCCGCCCCCGTCGTGAACGCTATCCAGAGCGCCTACGGGATCTTCTACGACATCGCCTTTGCCGGGTTCTGGGTCGCCATCGCCATCAGCCGGCCACGCAAGCGGGCGATGCCGGCTGAGGCGTGACACAGCAGGCCAGTAATCCCTATATCCTTCGGGGCGAAGCCGCCGAAGCCCTGGCGACATTCGCGCCGGGCGATGCGGTGGCGACCAGCCGGCGATCGGCGTTCGGCAACAACCGGGACAGCGACCCGGCCCTGTCGACCCGCTGCTCAAGCTGGCCGAGCCGACCTTCGTGGTCTGTCTGAAAGCTCTGCCGCGCTTGGCGGCCCTCCTTCGCTGCGGCTTTTTGCGCCTGGTCCCGCTGGCCCAGCAAGTCGAGGCGGGTGCTGAGCTGGCCGAGCGATGCGCTGTAGGCTTCCAGCTTGCCGTCCATCTTGGCCACCTGGGCGCCGACGGCATCGACCTTCGCGCCAAGGTCGACATCGGTCTTTTATCTCACGGCGGTGAGAAGTACGGACTAGCGTCCTGCCCGGCGATTGGGCAACATGGCGCACATCTTTCTATGACGGCCTTTGTCGATGGCCCGTTTCCACCTCTTGTTGACGGTCTTTCTCGCCGCCCTGCTCTGTGTCGTCGCGCTCGAAAGCGAGCTGCCCCAACGGGTCTCCGCCCGCCTTGGCCTGTGGCCGGAGATCATGCACCCCCAGCGCGATGTCGATGCGGTTGCCGCCGATCTCCAGCGGCTCTATCCGACGCAGCACGCCGACATCGTGATGCTCGGCGACAGCCTCACCGCCGAGGCCGACTGGCGTGAGCTGCTGCCCGGCCGTGACGTGGTCAACCGAGGCGTCGCCGGCCAGACTGCGGCCGAGATCCTGGCCCGGGTCGACGACGTGCGACGGCTGCGGCCGCGCGTCGTCATCGTCATGGCGGGCATCAACGACCTGACGATCGGCCAGAGCCCGGTTCAGGTCGCCGCGACATATGCCGCACTAGTTGACAGTCTCGCCGCCCCGGAGACGACCATCTTGGTGCAGCCGGTGATCCACGTTGCCCACGACCGCGGCGCCATGGGCCTGCCGCGGTTCTGGCGCAATCGGCGGAATGACAAGATCGCAGCGCTGAATGACAGAATCAGGGCTATGGCAGCCGAGAGACGATTGCGATTCCTGGACGTGAACGCGACGCTGGCGCCCACCGGAGAACTGTCCGACGAGATGACGATCGACGGCACCCACCTTCGCGCCAACGCCTATCTGCTCTGGGCCGAGGCCGTCGAGAGCGCCATACAGGGCATCCCGTCCGGCCAACGTGACGGCCGGACCACCACGCGGGTGAAGTCCGGCCGCACGTAAATCACAGTGTGTAGGCGTCTTTCATGGTGAATGCTACGACGCCGTTGCTGTTGATGACCCGCGTGCCGCCCGGCCGTTCGGTGGTGACGTTCAGCATCCTGGCGCGTTTGGCCGCAATCCTGTGGGGAGCCAACTACGATAGCACTACAGCACTGTACCTGATGCCACGATTTGGCATTTGCACCACCATGTTCGGACCTTTCTACCCCGATTTCGGGCCGTTCACTCCAGTCTTCTGTTGCGCCATCGGCGCGCTGGTCTCTTGGACGCGCCGCAAGGTTCTGCAGGGGGAGATCGCCGCCCTGCCCCTGTACATCTGCTTCATCATGCAGGTTGGAGCGGCAATCGTAGTAAACGCCATCCAGAGCGCCTACGGAGTCTTCTACGACATCGCGTTCGGTGCGTTCTGGATCGCCGTCGCCATCAGCCGGCCGCGCAAACGGGCGGTACCGGCCGGTGCCTGACAATCACGTCCCGTCGAACATGTTGGCGACCCGGGGCCGCGACGAACTCGGCGTCCTCATGCACGCCCGCCGGCGTCGGATGCCACATGTCGCCGTTGTTTTGGGTCTGCTTCACAGTGTCCGGATCGGTCGAGACCATACCTCGCTGCAGAACGCCTATCGGATCTTCTACAATCAGGCCGTCGGCGCCTTCTGGCTTGCGATATGGCTCGGCCAACTGCACAATCGGGCAGTGCGAGTTGAGACCGTGACTTGGTGAACGTGCGCTCGGATCAGCAGCACGCCGGCGAGCGTTCGTCCATATGTCGCCTCACGACCGCTATGCCGTGGGCGTCCTTCCACAACGCAACACCGAGTCTCATTCGCGGCAGCGTTGACACGCGATTGCGGACCAGATCGATTTGACGGCATGGGATGACCCGCCCAGCTCAGTGAGTTCGCGGCTATTTGGTCTTGGGCTAGGGTCCGTATTCCGGCGCGGATGGGGGCGCCGAGTATGCCCGCTCTAGAGGAGCTCGGAAGGCCTCCAAATGTCTGCAAGGGGGACAATCCGGTCTCTCTGGTCGATATGCCTAACTCACCGATAGGGTAGACGGCCGCGTACACGCTCCTCGACTACTTCAGCTCCTTGATCCTGTGCCCGGCCAGCGGGAGGTGGCGCGGGGAGCCTAGACCGCCCGCTCCGAAATTCTCGCCCGATCTACGATCTTGCACGACGGCGCTGGCCGGCATCTTTCATCTGCAGACGAGATGGACACTTACTGAGCAAGGATCGGTGAAGAGGAATGGATGTCGTGGATCACGATAAATTCCTTACTCCTGAGGAAGTGTCCGAGCGCTACCGCGGAGAGGTCACGGTAGGCACTCTGCGAAACTGGCGATCAATGCGGATTGGACCTTCATTCGTGAAGATTGGAAAGGCGGTGCTATATCCGGCCAAAGAACTTGACGCGTGGGATGAGCGAAATTTGGTGAAGTGCCGTGCGACACAATGTCTCAGGATGACGGAGCAGTACGAACCGTGATTATCGTTGGAAGCAGCGCTTTACAGATCCCAAGCACCGCTTCCAATCCGGGGTAGCTTGAAGATTTTATCGCATCGAATCAAGCGATTAATGAAATGGAAAGGCTGTTCCACAACCACCCCTCCGGCGACCCGACACCGTCGCGCGCCGACATCGAGATGACCAAGGCGGTGGCGCGGGCGCTGGAGACGGTCGGCGTCACCCTGCACGACCACGTCATCGTCGGCCGAAAGGGCCATTCCAGCTTCAGGAGCCTGGGGCTGCTCTGAGCCGTGTCAGTCCGCGAGGATCTCGAAGGCGAGTGGCCGCGGCGGCGCGCCGGCGTTGCAGGTCGAGGCCGGGCAGGAGGTCAGCGCGACGGCGAGATCCATCTCGGCCCGCAGAACGATCGCGTCGCCGGCGTGGGACCGGGGCGGCGCGAAGACCAGCCTGCCGTCGGCCGCGACCTCGACATTCATGAAGAAATTGAAGGCCGTCGGCAGGGGATCGGGATCGACTCCCAGGTCCCGCAGCGCGGCCAGCAGGTTGTCGTGGCAGTTCGGGTGATAGCCGGTCACACCGTACTGCATGCGGTACATCTCGAGGCTGCAGGGCGCGTAGAGGAAGTCGTGCCGGCCGACCTCGTCGGCGACGATGGTCAGCATCGGGTTGCTGCGGTCGGACCACAGCACGTCGCCGGTCGAGAGATAGATCTTGCCGCCGTAGTCGAAGCTGCGGCCGTTCGACAGGCGCTCGCTGCCGTCCGGGGCATAGGCGAGGAGATCGCCCGTCTGCCCGCCCTCGATATCGATGATCCGCAGCCGCTCCCCGCGTTTCAGCCGCAGCCCGGCACCGCCGGCCGCGGGAACGAGATGTCGCTCAACCATCCGCGCCTCCCAATCGGGCTCAAGCCGGCACCGGCGCATCCTCCCGCACCAGGCCTTCGCGCTTCAGCTCGGCCCAGAATTCGGTCGGGATCGGGGTCGCGATCAGGGCGTGGTTGCGCTCCACCTCCTCCGGCTTGACCGCGCCCGGGATCATCGAGGCGACCACCGGATGGGCCAGCGGGAACTGGATCGCCGCGGCCGGCAGGGGCACGCCGTGGCGGCGGCACACCGCCTCGATCCGGCTGACCCGCTCCAGGATCTCCGGCGGCGCCTCCTTGTAGTTGTAGCGGGCGCCGGGCACGGCGCCGGTGGCCAGGATGCCGGAATTGTACGGCCCGCCCAGCATGATGCCGATGTTGCGGCGCTGGCACAGCGGCAGGAAGTCGTCGAGCGCGGTCTGCTCCAGCAGGGTGTAGCGCCCGGCCAGGAGGAAGCAGTCGAAATCGCCGCCCTCGGCGAAGCGCATGCACGCCTCAACCTCGTTGACGCCGACGCCGATCGCCTTGACCACGCCCTCCTCGCGCAGCTTGAGCAGCGCCTTGGTGGCCCCGGCCAGCGCCTCCTGCAGCCGCTGCTCATAGGCTTCGCGCGAGCCATGGGTCCAGATGTCGACATCGTGGATCAAGAGGATGTCGACCGAGGAGATGCCGAGGCGCATCAGGCTCTGCTCGAAGGAGCGCATGGCGCCATCGTAGCTGTAGTCGAACACCGGGTTGAACTCGAGCCCGCCGGCCCAGGTGCCGCGGTCGACCCCGCCGCGCCCCGGCGGCACGAAATAGCGCCCGACCTTGGTCGACAGCACATAGCTGTCGCGCGGCCGCGGCCGCAGCGCCTGGCCGAAGCGGTGCTCGGACAGGCCGTGGCCGTAGAGCGGCGAGGTATCGACCAGGGTCACGCCCAGCTCCAGCGCCTTGGCCATGGTCTGGATCGCCTGCGCATCGGGCAGCCTCTGGTAGAGGTCGCCGAGCGGCGCCCCGCCGAAGCCGAGCTGGGTGACGGGAACGCCGCTCTTGCCGAGCGGACGGGTCGCGATCGGGTCCATGGGCAGGCGGTCCTCTCCAGGTCGTCTTGGGCTCAGCCGAGCCGGTAGAAGGCAATGGCGGTGTCGCGATAGAGCTGCCGCAGCTGCGCCTCCGACGAATCCGCGAGGATGGCGTCCAACGTGTCGACCCAGCGGCGATAGCTGGAGGCCAGCTCGCAGACGGGCCAGTCGCTGCCGAACATGGTGCGGTCGAAGCCGAAGCAGTCAATCGTATGACATATGTACGGCTCGATCTGGGCCCGGGTCCAGCCCCCATGATCGGCTTCGGTGACCACGCCCGACAGCTTGCACCAGACGTTCGGCAGCGCCGCCAGGGCCCGCATCTGGTCGCGCCAGGGCTGGTCGACCCCGTCCCGGATGCCGGGCTTGCCGATGTGGTCGAGGACGAAGCGGATCTCCGGGCAGCGGCGCACCAGCTCGATCGCGGCGTCGAACTGCGGATGGAAGATGCAGAGGTCGAAGGACAGGTCGTATTCGGACAGGAGTTGCACGCCTTCGACGAAGCCGGGCCGGATGCAGAAATCCACCGCCTCCCCCTGGATCAGCCGGCGGATGCCGCGCAGCTTCGGGGTGGCGGCGTGCAGCGCGTCGAGCTCGGTCCGCACCGCCTGGCCGTCCTCGATCGCCGCCGCGGCGACGAGGCCGCCGAGTCGGGGGTCGGCGAGGGCATCGACCCAGCGGGCCTCCTCCACCCGCTGCACCGGGGCGACATCGACCTCGACGAAGACATAGCGGTCGATCGCCACCCCGTCGCGCTGCCGGTCGTACACGTCCGGCATATGGCGCGACTTCAGGCTAGGGGCCTTATCCATCCACGGATAGGACAATATGGCTGGATCATAAATATGGACGTGGCTGTCCACGATCGGAAAACCGGGCACGTGAAACCTCCACCACAGCGACGTCTTATGTTTACAGGACTTTAATCTAAAAAGCCGCTGATGCCCATCAGGCCCTTTGCGTCCTGTCGAGAAGATCCTCCAGCCCGCCGATGTCCGGCAGACAGAGATCGGCGAGTCCGGCCAGGGTGGCCACGGTGCCGGTGCCGCTGAGCACACCGACGCAGAGGCCGGCCCCGGCGGCGCGGCCCATCGCCATGTCGTGCCGGTTGTCGCCGACCATCAGCACGGCGCCCGGCGGCAGGCCGGTGACGTCGCAGAAGCCGTAGACCATGCCGGGATTCGGCTTGTGGCCGTGGCCGCTGTCATAGCCGGCGATGAAATCGACCAGGTCGAGAAGATCGAACAGCGCCAGCGTGGCGCGGATCGCGGCCTCGCCGTCGCTGGAGGCGATGCCCAGCTTCAACCCGCGGCCGCGCAGCCGGCGGAACAGCCCGGCCGGGTCGGCCACGGTCGGCTGGATCACCGTCGCGGCCGCGCCCTGGAAGATGCGGTCCATCTCCGGCACCAGCAGATCGAGATCATAGGGGCTGCCTGCGGCGATCCAGGCAGCGGCGATCTCCGGCGTCGCCCCGGCGGCGAACAGGCTGTCGGCGCGGACGGCGCCGGTGTGCGGGTCGGCACCGCCGACCTCGAGCAGCTGCAGCGCCAACTCCGGGTCGCCGGCCGCCGCGAACATGGCGGCCTCGCGGTTCAGCGGCAGCCAAGTCGCGTGGTAGTCGATCAGCGTGCCGTCCTTGTCGAACAGGATGCCGCGGATATCGGCCGTGCTCATCGCGCCTCTTCCTCGAAATAGCCGCCTTCGAGCGTGATGTGGCTCAGCGTCCGGTCCTCGTGCCGCATGCGCCAGGAGAGGAGCTTCTGGGCATAGGCCAGCATCTCCCCGGCATAGGCCGGGTCGCCGCTGCGGTCCTCGAACTCGCCGGGGTCACGCTCCAGGTCGAAGAACAGCGGCGGCAAGGCGGTGCAATGCACATATTTGCGGCGGGCGTCGCGGATCACCTGGACGCCGCACTCGTCGGAGTGCAGCCGGGCCGCGCCGACGCGCTCGCGGACATTGCCGAAATCGTAGAACCAATGCGCCGCGTCGCGCCAATCCTGCGGCTGCTCGCCGGCGCAGAACGGCAGCAGCGAGCGGCCGTCGCAGTGCCGCGGCACGGGCAGGCCGAGCCAGCCGAGGATGGTCGGCAGGATGTCGACCGATTCGGTGAAGTCGTCGACCTGGCGGCCGCGCCCGGCATCCGCCTCCGGCCGCGGGTCGCGCAGGATCAGCGGGATATGGGCCGACTGGTCGAAATAGCCGAGCTTGCCGAACAGGTGGTGGTCGCCGAGCTGCTCGCCATGGTCGGAGGTGAAGACGATCAGCGTGTCGTCCCACTGGCCGCTCGCCCTCAGGAAGTCGAAGACCCGGCCGAGATGATGGTCGACCTCCGACGCCAGGCCGTAATAGGCGGCGCGGACCGCAGCGACGCCGGCGGCGTCGAGCGCCGAGGCCGGCCCTTCGGCATGGTTCAGGAACTTGTCGAGCCGCACCGCCCGGTGCAGCCCGGCCAAGAGCGGATGCTGCGCCGCCTCGGCCGCCGCGGACGGGCCGCGCAGCGGCACCGGCACCGAAGCCGGGTCATAGGCCAGGTGCCAGGGTGCCGGGGCGGCGAAGGGCGGGTGCGGGCAGATATAGGTCAGGTGCACGAACCAGGGCCGGCCCTGCAGCACCGCCAGGTGGCGCAGCACCTGGTCGGTCATGAACGCGGTCTCGCTGTCCTCGGCCCGGATCCGGGTCGGTCCGAAACCGCCCGGCGCCGCCTCGGCCGCGGGATCGGGGTCGTAGAGCAGATCCCGCCCCTCCCCCGGCGCCGGCACGTCGTAGCCCTTGGCGATCAGGTCGGCGATCCAGGCCCGGCTGGATTCGGACAGGCTCAACACCGGGGTGAAGCCCGGCGCCACGCCTTCATAGCTGTGGCGCGCCGGGTCGTCCGGCGTCCGGCCGCGCGGGTCGAGCGACGTGTCGGTATAGCCGAACAGCAGCGGGTCCCAGCCGCCGCGCCGCACCTCCAGCGCCAGGTTGCTATGGCGGGCGTCGAGCGGCGTGCCGTTGCGCACGCTGCGATGGGTGTGGGGGTAGAGGCCGGTCAGCAGCGAGGCGCGCGACGGGCCGCAGGGATAGGCCACGGTGTGGTGGCGCCGGAACAGCGTGCCCGCTTCGGCCAGCGCGTCCAGCGCCGGGGTGCGGATGCAGGGATGCCCCACCGCCGAAAGGGTGTCGCCGCGCCACTGGTCGGCGGTGATGAACAGGACGTTGGTCAAGCCCGAGGACTCCCGCATGCGCTTCCTGCTGATAGCGCAACGGCGGGCGGTGCGACATGGGAATGAACGCCCGGTGTGACGGGCGCCCTCACGCCGCCATCGCCTGCCCGCACTGGCTGCAGGTGCGGGCGGCGGCCTGGTTCGGCGCCCGGCACGCCCCGCAGGCGACGCTCGCGGGCTGTGACCCGCAGGCGCCATGGGCGCAGCAGTCGTCCGCCTCCTCGTGCCCGGCGCCGTGATCATGGGCGTGATCATGCCCATGCGCCGGGCCGGCCCCGGCCGTCGCCGGCCGCGCCACGGGCAGCAGGCGCAGCAGCCGGAGCGCGTTCAGCGTCACCAGCACGGTCGCGCCGGTGTCGGCCAGGATTGCCATCCACAGCGAGGTCGCGCCGAGCAGCGTGGTGGCCAGGAACAGCCCCTTGAGGCCGAGGGCCACGGCAATGTTCTGGTGGATGTTGACCAGGGTGGCACGGGACAGGCCGATCAGCTCGGCGACGCCGGTGACACGGTTGTTCAGCAGCGCCGCATCCGCCGTCTCCAGCGCCACGTCGGTGCCGCCGCCCATGGCGATGCCGACCGAGGCCGCGGCCAGCGCCGGCGCGTCGTTGATGCCGTCGCCGACCATCGCCACCGGTCCTTGGGTCTTCAGCCGGCCGATCGCCGCCAGCTTGTCGTCGGGCAGCAGCTCGGCCTCGACCGCGATGCCGAGCGTGCCGGCGACGGCCTCGGCGGTGCGGCGGTTGTCGCCGGTCAGCATCACCGGCCGCACCCCGGCCCGGCGCAGCGCCGCCACCGCGGCGGCAGCGTCCTCGCGCGGCTCGTCGCGCAACGCGATCAGCCCGCGCGGGCCGGCCTCGCCGAGCAGTACGACCACGGTCTTGCCCTCGGCCTCCAGCGCCGCGACCCGGTCGGCCAGCCCGGCCGGCAGCGGGCCGCGTTCGGCGGCGTAGCGCGGCGACCCGACCGCCAGCAGGGCGCCGCCGACCCGGCCCAGCACCGCCTGGCCGGCGATGGCCGAGGCCTCGGCGACGGCCGGCACGGCGACCTTGCGGGCGGAGGCGGCCTCCAGGATGGCGCGGGCCAGCGGGTGGCTGGAGCCGCTCTCGACCGCGGCGGCCTCGGCCAGCACCGCGGCCTCGCTGCCGCCGAGCGCGACGATGTCGGTGACCTGCGGCCGGCCGATTGTCAGCGTGCCGGTCTTGTCGAAGGCCACGGCCTTGACCTTGCCCAGCATCTCCAGCGCCGCCCCACCCTTCAGCAGCAGGCCGCGGCGGGTCCCGGCGGCGATGCCGGAGGCGATGGCCGCCGGGGTCGACAGCACCAGGGCGCAGGGGCAGGCGATCAGCAGCAGCGACAGGCCGCGATAGGTCCAGACCGACCAGTCGCCGCCGAACAGCAGTGGCGGCACCGCGATCACCAGCGCGGCGACCACCATGGCCGCCGGGGTGTACCAGGCGCTGAACCGGTCGATGAAGCGGGCGGTCGGCGCCTTGCTGGACTGCGCCGTCTCGACCATGTGGATGATGCGGGCGATGGTGTTGTCCGCCGCCGCCCGCGTCACTTTCAGGCGCAGCACGCCGCCGGCATTGATGCTGCCGGCATAGACCGCGTCGCCCGCCGCCTTGGCCACCGGCACGGATTCGCCGGTGATCGGCGCCTCGTCCAGCTCCGACGCGCCGTCGACGATGTCGCCGTCGGCCGGCACCCGGTCGCCGGGGCGGACCAGGACGATGTCGCCGATCGCCAGGTCGTCGACCGCGACGGTGGCCAGGATGCCATTCGCCTCGCGCCCCATTTCACGTTGGGTCGTGCGCGGCACCAGCGACACCAGCGCCTTGATGCCCTGGCGGGCGCAGCCGGCGGCCACGGTCTCCAGCAGCTCGCCCACGGCGAACAGGAACACCACCACCGCCGCCTCCGACGCCGCGCCGATGGCGATGGCGCCGATCGCGGCGACGGCCATCAGCGTCTCGATGCTGAAGGGCGAGCCGGAGCGGATCAGGGTCAAAGCGCGGCGGGCGACCGGCACCAGCCCGATCAGCGCCGCGGCGAGATAGGCCCATTCGGCCTCGGCCGGGACGATCAGCGAGGCAACGAAGGCCGCGGCCAGCAGCAGTCCGGTGAAGCCGACCAGCTGCGCCTTGCGCTCGCGCCACCAGGGCTTCGCGTCCTCCGGGGCCGGCGCGCGGGGCGCCGCGTTATCGATGGCAGTCGGGGTGAAGCCGAGGGCGCGGATCTTGTCCTCCACCGCCCGGCCGTTGGCGGCAGCGCCCGCCGCGCCGAAGGCCAACAGGCCGGTGGCGAAGCTGACCTCGACCCCGCTGACGCCCTCGATCCGGCCCAGCGCCGTCTGCAGCTTGCCGACGCAGCTCGGGCAATCCATGCCGTCGACGCGGTAGCGCAGGGTCCGGCCCTGCCCGTCATTCGCCGCTGCCATGCGACGCACTCCCTTGCCGAAACATCCGTCGCAGGGGAAGATGGGAGCTACAGCGACTAGAGCTTCAAGAGGAAAATTCATGTCCGCGCGCGGCGATGCGATGCCGATCGGCGAGCTGGCCCGCCGCACCGGCTGCAAGGTCCAGACCATCCGCTACTACGAGCAGATCGGGCTGATGCCAGAGGCGGCGCGAACCCTGGGCAACCAGCGGATCTACGGCCGGGCGCACAGCGACCGCCTCGCCTTCATCCGCCACAGCCGCGAGCTGGGCTTCCCGCTGGACGCCATCCGCCAGCTGCTGACCCTGGCCGACGACCCGGCCCAGCCCTGCGCCACCGCCGACCGGATCGCGCAGGAGCAGCTGGTGGCGGTGCAGGCCCGCATCGCCCGGCTGGAGGCGCTGAAGGTGGAGCTGGAGCGGATGGTGGAGCAGTGCCGCCACGGCACCATCGGCCATTGCCGGGTGATCGAGGTGCTGGCCGACCACAGCCACGGCCACTGCCTGCATCCCGACCACGGGACGGGTGAGGAGATCGAGACGGCGGCCTGAGGCCTGTGGCGGGCTTTCGGACATGATTTGCGCGGCCTCTGCTGCGGGTTCACCGGGGTCAGGTCCGGTGAGGGCGGGCCCCGGCCTCGACGCACTCCCCTCACCCGGAGGCGCAAGCGCCTCCGACCTCTCCCGTAAACGGGAGAGGCAAAAACCCGGATCTCGTAGGTTGGGTTTGCGGTAAGCGAACCCAACAGAGGTGCGGCGGCGAGATGTTGGGTTCGAAGGCGAACCCAACCTACGCGGCCGTGCCACGCCGGCCCTCAGCTGCTGTCCGGTTTCCACGGTTTCGGCATGCGCCGGCTGGTGTTGGACGCGTCCGATGGATGAGGCCAGTCGGGTTCGGGCCACGCGGCCGCGGCTTCACTAGAGTTTTTGGGCACGTGATCTTCGGGCAGGCAATCGGAGGTCTCGGCGGCGGCGGCGCCGTCCCAGTCCCGCGGCAGCAGGGCCGCGTCGAGGTCGCGGCGCTCCTCCCCCTCCTCGGCCGGTTCGAGCTCGGCCTCCGGGCGCTCGCTCTCGGTCAGGGACTCGCGCGGCTCCGGCGGGGGCTCGCCATCCTTGGGCCCGGCTGCCGGCGCGGCCTCGGCTGCCGCAACGTCGGACGCCGCGGCCTCCTCAGCCGGCGTGGGCTTCGCCTTGCCGTCCCTGCGATCCTGATAATTCTCGCGGACCCGCTGGCTCATCGCGATCGACAGCCGCACTGAGCGGGCCAGGCGCACCTGCGCCAGCGCGAAATCCGGCTTCGTCCGCGTGATCGGCGTCGCCATCTGCTCGGTCTCGGTCATCCGGGCCGAGCGGAGGCCGATCTCGACCAGCTCGCCCAGGGAGCCCAGCGCCCAGCGCGTCCAGGCCAGGTCCGGATCGACCGGCCCGTCATCCAATCCGCAATCCTGGGGCGTCATCTCCATGGAACATAGCATGAACAGACGCGACCGGTAATACTACCGCGATCATGTCCCATGCCGCGCGGGCCCCGTGTTCTCGCGGAACGGGGACAAGAATGAATTGGCTCCGGATCCGGGAATCCGACAGATTGACGGCCCAGGAGGACATCATGGACATCACCATCCCGCTGCTCAGCATCCTCGGCGCCATCGTGGTCGGCGCGGCCAGCCCGGGGCCCAGCTTCGTCTTCGTCACCCGCACCGCCATAGCCCTGTCGCGCCGCGACGGGCTGGCGGCGGCGCTGGGCATGGGCGTGGGCGGGGTGGTCTATGGCGGGCTCGGCCTGTTCGGACTGCAGGCGATCCTGGCCCAGGTCGAATGGCTGTACCTGATCCTGAAGGTGCTGGGCGGCCTGTACCTGCTGTGGCTCGCCGTCGCCCTGTGGCGCAGCGCGGCGCAGCCGATCGCGGTGCCGAAGACGGCGGAGGGCCGGCCGCGCAGCGTCCGCCGGTCCTTCACCCTGGCCGCCGTCACCCAGCTGAGCAACCCGAAGGCCGCGATCGTCTATGGCAGCATCTTTGCCGCCTTCCTGCCGCCGCAGGTGCCGGCCTGGACCTTCGCCGTGCTGCTGCCGGCGATCTTCGCCATCGAGGCCGGGTGGTACGCGATCGTCGCCCTGGTGTTCTCCGCCGACCGGCCCCGCGCCGTCTATCTGCGCTGGAAGCGCTGGTTCGACCGCGCCGCCGGCTCGGTCATGGGCGCGCTCGGCATCCGCCTGATCCTGGGCGCCGGACGGGTGTGAGGAGAGGATGAGCGGCCCCCACCCCTTCGCCATGGTACCGGGGGCGACGAGCATCCATCAGGTCATCTCATGACTGACAGCCATTTTTTGTTCACAGCCATCCTCGATGCAGATGCCATTACAACCGCCGTGCTCGTGAGCCACGCGGAGTACATCACGGGGACTCCCAGGGGCACCGGGTGGCAGTGTCAGAGCGTGGGCGAGAAGGCCCATTTCACCTTTGTGTCCGCTGAACGCCGAGACCGGTTCGTCTCGTTCGTATTGGGGGGTGGAGCACCTTCGAGCCGAGATCCGCCCGACCAAGGCGCCCTGAGGAAACGACGCTCGATCAGCATCCGATCGAGCGCGCATCGCGGCTTTTTTTTCTGCCCCGCCGACCCTTGTCCGTCCTTCTCGTCCCGGCTCAGAACCGCGTCACGACGCTGATGCCGGTGCCGTCGAAGCGGTCCATCTGGGTCAGGGCCAACGCCGCCTCGTCGAGGCTGATGCGGCTGCCGATCAGCTGCTGCGGAGCCAGGGTGCCGGCCGCGATCATGTCCAGCATCGCCTGGTAGCGGAACGCCTGCATGCCGTGGCTGCCGAGGATCTCCAGCTCATAGGCGATCACCCGGTCCATCGGCACCGGCGGGCGGGCATGGTCGTCCAGCATCAGCCCGACCTGGATGTGGCGACCGCGCCGGCGCAGGCAGCGGATCGAGTTCATGCAGGTGGCCGGGTGGCCGAGCGCGTCGACCGAGACATGGGCGCCGCCCCCAGTCAGGTCGCGGATCTCATGCACGACATTCGCCGAGCCGGCGGCGTTGACCGTCGCCGCCGCGCCGAGCTGGCGGGCGAGGTCGAGCTTCTGGTCGGTCAGGTCGACCGCCACGACATTGGCCCCGAGCGCCCGGGCGATCATGATCGCCGACAGCCCGACGCCGCCGCAGCCATGCACCGCGACCCAGTCGCCGCCGCGGACCCGGCCCTGGTCGACGATGGCGCGGAACGAGGTGGCGAAGCGGCAGCCCAGGCTGGCCGCCGTGGCCGAATCGATCTCGTCCGGCAGGGCGACCAGATTGGCGTCGGCGAAGTCGAGCGCGACGTATTCGGCGAAGGAGCCCCAGGCGGTGAAGCCGGGCTGGAACTGCCGCTCGCAGACCTGCTGGTTGCCGCTGGCGCATTCCGGGCAATGGCCGCAGCCGGCGACGAAGGGCACGGTGACCCGCTGGCCCTCGCGCCAGCGCCGGACCTGCGGCCCGACCGCGACGATGGTGCCGGCCAGCTCATGCCCCGGCACATGCGGCAGCACGATGTCGGCATCGTGCCCCATCCAGCCGTGCCAGTCGCTGCGGCACAGCCCGGTCGCCTCGACCTTGACCACCACGCCCTCCGCCGACGGCGACGGGTCGGGCACGGTCTGGATGGTCGGCGCCTGGCGGAACTGTTCGAAGACGACGGCTTTCATCGCGGCGGGACCTGTCGCTGTTGTCGGTAAGATCTTATCGGACCAGCAGGCCCTCGTCATCGCAAGGACCCCGGCCTCGAGCCTTGTGACATTCACATGTCGTCTTTTTTGAGTCCCCCCTCCCCTCGCGGGAGGGGGTAGGGGGTGGGGGTTCTCTCGGATCGAGCCGGCCCAGACTGTCGCAAACCGATATAGGCTGCGAGTTCGGTGCCCTGCCCATTCGCGCGCGGACGCGCGCACCCCCCTCCCCCAGCCCCCCCCCCCCCACCGGGGGGGGGGGGGTTAAAAAAAAAACAAAG